>DAHXOQ010000020.1 GCA_027364815.1 Acidobacteriaceae bacterium
GCCATGAGGCGCGAGAGGTTGACGGGGCCATCGCCACGGAAGACCTGGTCCTCGTCGAGCTCGAAGTTGACGCGCAGGCGCTCGACGATTTCAGGTTGGGCGTCGGCTTCAATCTCGAGACGGACGGCGTCTCCTTTGCGGCGGTTGTGAAGCTCGCCGCGGATGGACTCGAGAAGGGAGCGCGACTCTTCTTCTTCGAAGTAGAGGTTGGAGTTGCGGGTGACGCGGAAGGCGGTGCGGGCGAGGATCTCGTAACCGCGGTACATGCCGGCGAGATTTTGTGCGATGAGTTCCTGAAGGAGCAGGTAATCAAAGCAGTCGTCATTGCCGGGAATGCGGATGAAGCGCGGGAGCGCGCGGGGGACTGTGACGACGCCGAGGACTTGGGGGCCGGAGCTTTTGCGCTTGCGGCGGAGAAGGAGAGCGAGACAGAGTGCTTTGTTGAGCACGCGCGGGAAGGGATGCGCTGGATCGATGGCAATGGGGGTGAGGAGAGGGTCAACCTCGCGCTGGAAGTAATTTTTAGCATAGGCGCGGGCCTCGTCGGTGAGCTCATCCCACTCGAGAAGGCGGATGTTTTTCTCGCGCAGTGCGGGAAGGAGAAGGTTGTTCCAGCAGTTGTACTGGTCGTTGACGAAGGTGTGAATGTCAGCGGTGAGGGTGGTGAGAGATTGGTCGGGGCGGAGGCCGTCGTAGCCGGGTTCGCGGTTGCCGTCTTCAATGCGCTGCATGAGTCCGGCCTGGCGGATTTCGACGTACTCGTCGAGGTTGCTGCCGGTGATGGCGAGGAACTTGACGCGCTCGAGGAGGGGATTGGTTGGGTCCTCGGCTTCTTCAAGAACGCGGCGGTTGAATTGCATCCACGAGGCGTCGCGGCCGTTGAAGAGACTTTCTTTTTTGGTCGTTCTGGCCATGCTTTTGAAACCTGCTTTGCGGGCTGCGGCGGGTTGGTGTGGATAAAAGCGCGCACACGCTGCCCTGTTTTTGGAAGTCTACAACTTTCAAGAGGGTGCGGTCACGTGAGAAGTGGGTCAAAAGCTTACTGAAGAGATGTTTACAGGAGTTTGTGGCTGGGAATTGTTAACGGTGTGAGAATTCGATGCGGATATGCCGGTTTTTTGGCGCGGTGATGCGGGGAAATTCGATGTAGATATGCTGGTTTTTGCGGGTGAAAATGAGGGGCGTTTAGTATCTGGTTAGCCATCTTGAAAGGTCAGTTGTCAGTTCTCAGTTGTTGGGTTTAGATATTGAGCAAATCATTGCTTCCAGATCACGGTAAGGGCCGTGTTGCGCACGACTGGGCTTTTGGCCTTGGAATTCATACAAATAAATCTCGCGCGGAGGCAAATGGGAGTATATTGATTCGTAACTGCGAAGGAAAAATCGTCATTCCCGCTGAGCAGTGTATTTATATTCATCGGCATCATTTAAGACAACAGCAACTTCTCGATACAAGAGATTCGTTTCCGGTCGAAGGATCGGCAAGCGCAATTGTCAGGGCTGTAGACAGCCCTGCAACCGCATGGAAGCAGATGCTGTAGATGCCCCGGGATGAGGACTGCTACGTGAAGCGCCCACCGGGAAGAACTGTAAGAACGCGGTTCAATCAGAAGCGAGGGGTATATGAGATCTCATCTGAAATGTGTAACATTCAGCTTAACGGGGGCGCTTGTATTCATGACGGCGGCTCTGGCTGCGCAAGACTCAACAGCAATGAACCTTGTAACCAATGGCGACTTTGAAAGCGGCAACAGCGGTTTTACAAGCGATTACGCATACGGGGATTTAACCAATCCGGGGAGTTATTTTATTGGCCCTAACGCTTTCACGGCGATTGGTGCCATGGCAGATTGGTGTAACTGCGGTGACCATACAACGGGAACGGGAAAGATGATGATAGTGAACGGGTCCAACACCGCGTCATTTGCTGTTTGGAAGGAGAATGTAACGGTAACGCCGTCGACGAACTATACGTTTTCCTACTGGGGAGCCGAATTAGATCACGACAGCAACTCCTTTCCGCGCCTGGTGCTGAAAATCAACGGCAA
Source organism: Acidobacteriaceae bacterium (assembly GCA_027364815.1). Taxonomy (GTDB): domain Bacteria; phylum Acidobacteriota; class Terriglobia; order Terriglobales; family Acidobacteriaceae; genus CAIMNN01. The sequence continues at coordinate 2,049 of DAHXOQ010000020.1, forward strand.
GACCGTTGGAAGCAGTACCTTTCCGCAATATAGCCCCGATAACAACGGAAAATGGCAAAACTACAAGTTCACGTGGAATTCAGGTTCAAACCAAAGCGCGGAGTTAGCACTTTTCGACGAGAATACAGATTCGAGCTGGAACGATTTCGCGATTGACGATATCAGCTTCAAGGCTGCGGCGGGCCCGACCGGCGGCGCTGCGTCCCCAGCAAAACCTGCTTCAAGCTCAGGTTCAAGCACTGGCCCCATCGTCACTCACGCGCAAGTCATGGGGAAAGATTTGCAGGGCGTTGAAATTCCGCTCAAGCAAGAGGAGAAAATAGCCTTGATGTTCATGGAGGCAATTTCATCCATGGAAGGCGATTGCGCTTACACCTAAAGAACATATGCCCGCTCGCCGAACTGGTAGCCGGTGCGCAATCGCCGGGTTGGAATATCGGCAAGCTGAAATACGATCCGTCCCGGGATCCGAATTACAAATACACGGTCACGGTTGCCGGGACCGGATGGACGGCACGCGCTGTTCCGCAGCATGCGTGGCTTGGCGGTTTTTTCGTCGATGGCACCCGGGGGGGCATGACAGAAACGTACTATAGCGCGAATGGAGCGGCGACAGTTAAAGACAAGCGTCTAGACGAGATATCCGTTTCAGGAGAGATATTTCAAACAAAATAAAGCGATATTACGACGCTGGGGAGTGCAGCCACACGCCAAAGTGGTTAGCCATCCTGGAAAACAGGGAACAAGGATAAATCACTTCTGAAAGCGCAATTTTCAAGCAGAGTTTAGGGTATCTGGAAGAAGCGCCAAATTGATTCTGATCCGCGTTCAATTCAAACGATCCTGCCGTGCAGGGCGTAAATCGCCGAGCGAAGCTCTGAATCAGGCTATGGATTCTCCGGCCGTAACCGACTAGATGCGGCCCCTGTGTTCATCCGCTCTTCGAGTCTGGGGAGGTCTCGGCGATTTGCCATGGACACCAATAAGTCAGTCGCCGCTGACTGAGGAGCAGCGGCGACTGGAGGTCAGTATCATGGGTATGTTGGCACCATCTTTGACTATCTACCTGAATGTCTCTCAATTAACTCAACAGCAGATACTCAAATTCGTGCCCTTCATAACGTGGAAAATGAGATAAGCCAGGAAAGACTGACACATCCAGACACAGTTGTGTAAGTGGAGGAGTAAGTGCTGGAGGGTTTCCACGCAACACAAATCTGTTTAGTGCCAGCTGGGAGGATAGTGCCTATTTTGGCGATAACGCCGTTTGCGACGGGACCAACATAGTAAGTGAAGATTCCATCAGAGTTGATATTAGTTGAACCGTGAAAAACCTTAGCGTCTAACTGAGAGGAGCTAAGCGGGGTTGGATAAGTGAGCGCGGACGGTGCCCAACTGAGAGTTGGGGTGATCAGGGTGGAAGGCTTAACAACGATGGTAGCGCAGCCAGAGACGGAGTTGTACGTGGAAACATACGATGAAGTAGGCTTCCATTGGACACAGAGTTGGTCAGAGCCGACAGGAAGAATGGTGGAGGTAGTGGCTACAACCCCCCCAACTGAACCAACATAATAGACGAATGTACCATCGGCGTTGATGTTGGTAGTGCCATTGAGGACGTTGGCGTCTAGTTGAGCGATGCTCAACGGTGCAGGATAGACGATGGGCGTGACCGGCGCCCAACTGAGAGTTGGGGTAATCAGGGTGGAAGGCTTAACAACGATGGTGGCGCAGCCAGAGACTGGGTTATACGAGGAAACATTCGCTGCATCAGGTTTCCATTGGACACAGAGTTGGTCTGAGCCTACAGGGAGAATGGTGCTCGTAGTGGCGACAATTCCACCCGAGACAGGGCCAACGTAGTAGACGAATGTGCCAGCGGTATCGATGTTCGTAGAGCCGTTGAAGACGTTAGCGTCAAGCTGACTGGCGCTAAGGTGTGCAGGGTAGATGATAGGTGACGCAGGTGCCCATTTGAGAGTTGGAGTGACTGGGGAAGTAGAATCAGCTAACGTTTGTTGAATCTCAAACTTGCTGAGCGTGAGTGTGTAGGATTGGGTCGCACTCGCTCCAAACTCAGTCCCAAGTTCGATTCCCGCCAAATATTGATAGGAGCTGAATCCATTGATTGATACTGCTGCCTTCAGGAGGTCTAGTATGTTGAAACTCAATTCTCCTGAGGACAACCCCGGCATGGTGTGCGGATAAAAGAGAACATTGCCGCCCCCATTATATTCATCAAAACTAAAAATGGTCGAAACGCCGTTCAGTATAACGGGCTCATTGATAGTCTCAACGAAGGTACCGCCGCCAAAGTTCACGAAGCTGTAGTAGGGTAAAATTTCAACTTCAAGACACTGCGAACTGTCAGAAGGCTTTGCCGAGTTACATACCCACTCATCATAAAGTAAGTCCACGTCACTGCCGGTTATACCGCCAGTCATTGCATATTTGATGTCAAGGTCCAGTGCAGACATACTGGAAAGCTGTGCAGGAAATTGCGGGGGTTGATTCTGGTAACAATCCATCCACGGGTCGCAACCATAGAGTACAAATGGATAGGCGTCCACGCCACCACCCGGCAACCCCGTCAGGTTGATGGCGGTTGTCATTGTCCCTTTCCCGCTATAAGTCTGCGTAATGGTTCCTGATCCGCTGTTAATCCCCCACGGATTGTTGTACATCAGCCAGAGATTTTCAGAGGGGTTTGTTGCCAATGTTACAACGCCATTGGTGCCATTAGTACCCGGTGCGCTGTAAGTGGTTGATACGGGAGTGCCGGTGTTCAGAGCTGAATCCGATGTGGTTAAAATTGTTTGAGCCGAAGCCATGAGTGAGGCTGCGAAAAGCAACCCTAGAAGGGCGTGGTACTTAAGATGTACAACCATAGTTACGATGTCTCCTGTTTCAGGTCGAGTTGACCCCACAAATTAAATGCATTTGAGGAGCCAAACCGGAAACATCTCTAACTCTATGAAAACAAATTACTAAATAAATTATCCGCATGATCTTTACTAGTTTTGTTCGTGTACTGATTACCTGATGCAAGTAGTTCTTACATGACTAGCCTCCGGTTTGAAGTCGAAAATATTAATTAGTTTGCAGAATAGATATCTTCCGATGCGTCGATTATCTGCCCACAGCGAGAGATGGAGAACCTGGCAGATCCCCTTCTGTAGGGACGACCGAGAGTAGCCCAATGTAAAACGCAGCGAGACAGTGGGTCCGCTTACACAACGAAGACCGCGCCCCGGAGGGTCGCCCGAACTATTATCCATCTTGCCTATTGCCATAGCCAAACTCGAGATCAAGAGTTTTTCATCAAAATGGGGAAATGAATTTTCTGATCACTGGAATTTTGCATGGAAGGGGTATGGAGCGTTTTCAATCAGTCAAAGCCAGATCAGCACGCCTCTGCAATACATTTCGAGTTCGCAGGAGCACCACAAGAAACGCGATTTTGACGCAGAGTTTTTGGTTATCGTGAAAAAACAGCAGATTGATTATGACCCGCATTCTTTTTGGGGATGCGTTTCGGTCGGCCCTCCGGGGCGTAGGCATTTTTCTGACTCTAACCCAGGGTTCCCCCTTTACTACGCTCAGGGGCCACCCCGGGCTATTCTCGTGCTCTCCCTACGGGAGGCTTTGTTCGATGAGATCTTTAAATCTACTTTAACCATCCCCTGATGGTTCGTAGAAAAATGGTGTTCATGTTTCAGAATCAAGTCATGGGCTTATGGATTCGATTCTTTAGAAAAGAATAAAAGTAGCAAAAGTACGCTTGTGGTCATTAGAGATTGAAAAATGCTACCCTGGCATATTCCTATAGGTGTATTCAAATGACATCTTTCTATCGCGCTACAGTTGCTGAATTCCTTGCAGAATCACGCGAAGTTGTTCTCTCGAGATTGAATTTAGCTCACGCAAATCGCGGTTATAATACGCTCTTCTCGGATCAAACCTTGACGTGGGAACGGGATCTCGATTCTCTACAAAATGCGCTTACACGATGCGTTGATAATTCGAATAGTGCCGCGAAGTGGGGACTATTGTTAGAGTTTTCCATTCCCTGCAAAGAGCTCAGAATCGATGCAATCATATTAATCAAAGAGACTATAGTTGTTTTAGAAGCAAAAGCAACTCATGCTTCCTCGCAAGCAAAAAAACAAATTGAAGAATATGCGCTTCTCCTTCACTACTTTCATAAGAGTTCTGATCAACAACAAATTGTCCCAATTCTTGTTAGTTCAGAATTTGGGAATTTCAATAAGGATGTACTCAATCAATATGAGATGTTTCCACAATTAGCTAGATTTTGGATAAAGCCAATTCAAAGACTCGAATGGACTCAACTATCTGACGCATTGTTATTCGTTGAAAGCGCATCAGCTCGACAGATTGATCTTGTTACTTGGGATCAAAGCCCTTACTTCCCAGTCCCAAGCATTATTGAAGCAGCCCTAGCTCTAAATTCAGGACTCTCTATCCGCGAGATTGCCCATTCTGAGGCTTCAGAACATGAAATTGAAAGTGTACGAAATCTTGTTCAAGAAGTTGTAGATCGAGCACGAAGAGAGAATCAACACGCAATTTGTTTCATCACCGGTGTCCCCGGTTCAGGCAAGACTCTTGTTGGTTTAAGTATTGCGCACTCTAAAGCCAATAAGAACGATGCAATTCATTTCATGAGTGGCAATGGTCCACTCGTTAAAGTATTGCAATATTTATTTACGCAAGAAGGCATGAGGAAGGGTGTCTACGCTACACAAGCAAAGATCGAAGCGAAAACTCTGATCGAGAATGTACATTTTTTTGCACGCTACCACACTGAAGACAATTTGGGTGCGCCCGCAAACCATGCCATCATCTTCGATGAAGCACAACGCGCTTGGAATCGCGAACAACACATGAGTAAATTCAAGCGTGATTATTCAGAACCGGAGATGTTGTTGAGAATCATGGAGCGCCATGAAGATTGGGCAGTTGTAATCGCGCTGGTTGGAGGTGGGCAGGAGATTTTCAAAGGTGAAGCAGGTCTTGAAGAATGGGGACGTGCTTTGGTTGGAAGCAAGAAGCATTGGACTATTTACGCTTCAGATGAAGTAAAAGAAGGTGGCGCTTCGACAGCAGGACATCGGCTTTTTGCAGAACCGAATCACCAACAGGAAATCCAAACAAACTCCGGCTTTCACCTTCGCACTTCAAACCGTAGTTTACGTGCGGATCAACTAGCTAAATGGGTCAATTTTTTGCTGGAAGGCAAAGCTGAAGCAGCGGCAGCGCTCAATGTCACATACAAATTTCCTATCTTCCTCACACGCAATCTCGATCAGACACGTCGCAAATTGCGCGAGCAAGGAATCGGTATGAATCGATATGGACTGATTGGATCGTCTGGTGCCGATAGATTACGTGCAGAAGGTTTGGAGACAAATTCGTCGTTTCACGCGGATTACAAATGGGAACACTGGTATTTGGCTCCATCAACTGACATACGTTCCAGCTTTCAATGCGAAGTCCTTGCCACTGAATTTGAAATTCAAGGTTTGGAACTTGATTGGATCGGGCTGTGTTGGGGCGGAGATTTCATCTGGGATAAAAAGCATGGTTGGTTATTGAGGAAGTTGCGCCACTCGAAAAATGAGAGCAAATGGAGTGAAATTAAAAATAACGAAATGCGGAACTATCGCTTAAACGCTTATCGCGTACTACTAACTCGCTCTCGCCAGGGGATGGTTATATTTGTCCCGCGTGGGAATGGAGAAGACAAAACTACAAACCCCAATGAATTTGATTCAACCGTAGAATACTTAATTGAATGTGGAGTTATACCAATTTAATGATCCTTTCTCTCAGAAGCGAGAAATGGTTCACCCGGCATCAGCACTTGCACAAAATTAGCCATAAATCCTGCACAATGGAATCAGGCACCACTCTTGCCGGGACCGGTGTTTCAGGGTGCATTTGGCTGCTCAGAAGGTGGCACCCCCCTCCCCCCTCCCCCACTTTTTGACTCTCTAGACCTTCCGTAAATTTCGATAAGCCCTTATAAATAAGCGAGATGTGAAATCGATAGAGTCAAAATTGCCACTAAAATCACCCCAAAAATCACTCAAAAATCAATCTTTCGGGGCCAGTTTTCCTCCGAAATCGCTAATTTTTGCCGCTTTCGGAGGGTATTCTTGACGCATTTTCCCTTGAAATGCTTGGTTGATTCTCCGCAAATTTTGAGGCTGGCTGATGCTTTTCGATTTGTAGGGAATGAGAAAAATGTCGGTAAACTTTTCTTCTAAATTTTCAGTCAACCAAGTCAGATAGGCAAATTCTGACCTTCAGTCGCTCTTTAGTTATTTAAACTCTTCCTCAATTCTGAACGACCGCTTGAGGAGACGGTCCGAGCTCTTACGCGAGCTTAAGTTGAATTGGAAATTAAGATGCATTTGAGTTGTCGGTGCATGCATTTGCATTGCAGGCGAGTGCTTCTTCTTTTTATTCTTTGCTGCTCTTTGCCGGCGACGGCGCAAAGCGGATTAGCGAATGCTGATCCGAATTTGACTTGCGCGAATTGTCATAAAGAAATCTACGACCACTACAAAACCACTCCGATGGCGAATGCAAGCGGGCCGGCGACAGAAGGGCTGATTCCGGGCGACTTCACGCATCAGGCTTCAGGCGTTCACTATCGCGTGTATCAGGAAGTGGATCAGGCGACAAAGCAGACGGATGTTTGGCTGGAGTATTCGCGGGAGAATGCGGGGCCGAATCGTGAGCTGAATGGGCGCGTGAAGCTCGATTACTTTATTGGGTCGGGAAGACGAGGACGGACTTATTTATTCAATAAGGATGGGTATTGGTTTGAAGCGCCGATTAATTGGTATGGGAAGAAGCAGCTTTGGGATATGGCGCCGAATTATTTGACGGCGACGCAGATGCCGATGACGCTGGCGGTTGATCCCGGGTGCTTGCATTGCCATACGACAAATGCGGCGCACTCGCTTGACGATGCGAGGAATCATTATGCGGGTGTGCCGTTTGCGGAAAATGGAATTGCGTGCACGGCTTGCCATGGAGATGCGAAGGCGCATGTGGATTCAGGCGGGAAGACGAAGCTGGTAGATATTGATGCGATGGAAGCGGTGAGGAGAGATTCGGTTTGCTTGAGCTGCCATCTGGAAGGGCAGACGGCGGTGGTGAAGGCGGGGAAAGAGTTGGTGGATTTCAAGCCGGGAGATGATCTCTTTGATTACGCGCTGTACTTTGTGAGGAGCAGCGTGGCTGGATCGGGTGGACGCGCGACGAGTCAGTGGGAAGCGTTGCTGAAGAGCGAGTGCAAGCGCAAGTCAGGAGATAAGCTGACCTGCACGACGTGCCATGATCCGCACTCGACGCCGAAGCCGGAAGAGAAGGTGGAGTTCTTCCGCGGGAAGTGTTTGCAGTGTCATGCGGAGATGGCGAAGACGCATCATGCGGAGAATTTGGATTGCGCGGGATGCCATATGGCGCGGGCGACTTCGACGGATATTGCGCATGAGCAGGTAACGGATCACTACATTGTGAAGAGGCCGGCGACGGGACCGGTGACGCAAAAGTTAGGAGCGGAGCTGACAGCAGTGGGTGGTTTTGCGGCGAGCGATAGAGATTTGGGAATTGCGTATGCGCAGATGTCGCGGCCGGGTGATAGCGAGAGTCCGATGCGTGCGGCGATTTTGCTGAAGAAGGCTGAGGATGAGACACATGGCGCGGTTGGCGATCTCGAGTTGCATGACCAGCTGGGGTTTTTGTACCAGGCAAACGGCGATGCGATGAATGCAGCGACGGAGTACAAGATGGCGCTGAGTGCAAATCCGTATGATGCGCTGGCGGCGGGGAATCTTGCTTACATTGAAGCGCATGAAAAACATTTGCCCGAGGCGATCAAATTGTGGAGTGAGGTGGTGGCGCATCACCCTTCGAAAACGAAGGCGGCGATGAATCTGGCGATAGTGGAATGCCAGGTGGGGAAGCGAGCGGAGGTGCTGGGGACGCTGACCCGGCTACTCAGTACCGATCCTGACAACAGCTGGGCACGGGGATTTGAAGCGCAGATAGTCAGAGACGGGCAGAGGTGTGCCGGGCACGAATAAAATCCGCAATTTATTGAATGGAATAGTAGAGGGTAGGGTTTGAATGTCATATCTCTATGGAAAAGGGGTGTGAAATTCTGTCTAGTTAGCCCCCTCCGTAGATTGGAATAAGGGGAAATGGAGTGTCTATAAGTTGAAATCGGGTGAGGAATAGGCGGCGTGAAAAGGAAGTTATAAATACTTTATATTTCAATAAGATAATGGAGTGCACAAGGGTACATAGGTACTGATGAAGAGAGAGGGACAGTTAAAAGACAAAGGATACTAATAACCACATTAAAATTTACAAGTAGTATATACATTAATAAATTAATTGTTCATACATATAGCTGATAATTGTTTAGGTAAGCGAGAATGGAAATTTGAATTAGCTGCAATTTGTGACGAGTGGTGAGCGTATCGGGTGGAATTGGTCAAAATCGATAATGTCTGTATAGTGAAGAAAATAGGGATAGTTACTAGCAAATAATCAATCAAATGGATGAGAGCGAATTTGAATCGAAGGCTAGTTTTGAGAGTATTTTCTTTTGATATAACGTATCTGCACATAATTCCTAAATTTTATGTAAATATTCGTTGACAGTTGCTCTGAAATCTCTATATATTGGTCGGGGTTCCGAGAAACAACTTTTTTTGCTCTATGTGTGTACGTGTATTTGGAGCAAGTTTTTTCGGGGGTTCAGGCAAAGCTGTCATCGTGGCAGCCAAGCTTCAATTTATGGCCGTACTCATGGGCATGATCCTTGCAGACGGACAACACATCATCCAGTTAAGAGACTAGCTGAAAATTGAATTTCAGGAGACCGCATGATCAAGAATCTACGCACCGCATTTGCAGTGGCCATAGTAGCCTTTGCAAGCCTGCTTCTTGTTGTTTCGTCCAGTGCGCAATCGGCCATTTACGGCACGATTGTAGGTACTGTGACGGATTCAACCGGGGCCGCAGTTCCGGGAGCGACAGTGACAGTGACCGACGTTGCCAAGGGCACCGTCACCTCTGTCAAGACGAACGCTGCCGGCGACTATCAAGTACCCTACCTAGTCCCTGACGTATACAACGTCAAGGTCAGTTTTTCCGGCTTTAAGACCTATGAAGCATCCGGCATGCAAGTTCTTGCCGATACGGCACCGCGCCTCAACGTGAAACTTGAGATTGGCGTACAGTCCACAACGGTACAAGTGAATGCCGAGACGCAGCCATTGCTGAAGACAGAAACATCAGATGTTTCGACAGTTTTTGATGATCAGCAGGTAGCGACGTTGCCGATTGGCGATCAAAACTTTGCCAACCTCCAGTTGCTTCTTCCAGGCGCGCAGCTTCTTGGATGGTCACACGCAGCTGATGAAAACCCACAAAATTCGCGTCAGATTCAGATCGACGGACAGGCGTTCGGCGGCGTTGCGTACGAATTGGACGGCGCGGACAACGAAGATCCAATTTTGGGCATTATCGTTGTGAACCCGGCCATTGACGCTCTTACACAGACAACGATTACGTCACAGAATTACAACGCTGAGCAGGGCAAGGCAGTTTCAGCAGCAATGTCGGCGCAGACGAAGTCAGGCACCAACAAATTTCATGGCAGCGTGTATGACTTCCGTACGGGCAATGCGAACCTGGCCAAAGAGCCATTCAGCATGGGTCCAACTTCAAAGTATCCCGCAGGTTTGAAGAACCGCATGGGTGCATCAATTGGTGGCCCGGTATTGAAGGATCGCTTCTTCTTCTTCTTCAACTATGAAGGTCAGCGTTCCAAGGTTGGAACATCGGCTTCCGATACTCTTCCTACATCACTACTTACCGAAACCGCATTGGGCAACAAAATTGGCCCAAGCGGAATCGCAGGTGCTGATTTCAGTGAGTATGCAAATTACATCAGTGCAGGTGGCGGCATTATCTATGACAACATCACCACACCTGGAACACCGACGCCGTATGCTCACAACGTGATTCCCGCTGCGCAACTGGCATTGCCTGACTCAGCACCGGCGCTGGCTCTATTGAAGTACCTTGAGCCTTTCACTACCGGTATTGTTCCTACTGATGTGTCTGGTTTGTACAACAACTCACACGGTGTCGGAACGGGTCTTTTCAATAGCGACCAGTACACAGCCCGCGTGGATTACACAGTCAATGAAAAGGCACATGCGTTTGTACGCTGGGCCCGCTTCACAGACGTGCTCTCAGGTGGTGTGCTTTACGGCGCCGCGGGTGGACCTGGATTCGGAATCGGCGGCTACGGCGGCAACTCGACAGGTGCGAACAGCAGCACGGTTGCTGGTATGGATATCGCTATCAGCCCCAAATTGCTGACCGACTTCCGTCTTGGTTACCTGCGTTACAACATCATTGATACAAAGCATGACCAGAATACAAACTTTGCAACGACGCTTGGCATTCCGGGCATCAACCTTGGAGCTCCAGGCTCAATCACTGCAGGTTCACCAGGCTTCTTTATTGGGAATGTGGTTTCAAATACCACACAACCTCTGTATGGAGATGGTCTGAACGTGAACCGTTGCAATTGCCCGTTGATTGAGAAGGAAGATCAGTTCCAGATCATCAACAACTGGACGCGCCTGGCCGGCAATCATGCTTTTAAGGCTGGTATCGATTTGCGTTATGGCCGCAACCTGCGCGTACCTTCGGATAACGATCGTGCCGGTCTTCTGAACTTCAGCGGAGCCCCGACGTCAGATCCTACGTTAACTGATCCAGGTGGGCAGGGTTTTGCAACCTTCCTTCTTGGTAAGGTGACCAGCTTCAACCGTTACGTCTCGGTTTCCACGAATGCAAAGGAATTCCAGAAGCGTGACTTCTTCTATGCTCAGGATACGTGGCACGTCAACCACAAGTTGACGTTGAACTATGGTATCCGCTGGGAGCTTTACTTCCCAGAGAGTGTGAATGGCCCGGGCAACGGTTCGTTGTTGAACTTAAACACTGGCTACTTGCAAGTGGCCGGCATCGGTGGCATTCCTTCGAACATGGGATGGGGAATTACAGCCAGCAAGCAGTATGAGCCTCGTGTTGGTATCAGCTACCAGCTCGATTCCAAGACAGTTATTCGTGGCGGTTATGGACGCAGCTTTGATATGGGCGTTTTCGGCTCAATCTTTGGTCACACTGCAACGCAGAACCTGCCTGTTCTGGCTAACCAGAGCATCTCAAACAATGGCGGCGTAACGTATGGATTTGGCCTTTCAGCAGGTCCAGTCGCAAATGTGATGCCGGTGGTTCCTGCAAATGGTCTTCTGCCGAACCCTGGATATAATGTTAATTCCAAGTCACGTCAGAACCCGCTCACCTTCCCGACACTTGATGCTTGGAACGTAAGCATCCAGCGTCAGATTTCACCTTCGTTGACGGTCACGGTTGCCTACATCGGCAACAAGGGTACGCACACACTTGGCGACGGTGACAGCAACAGCACCAACCCGAACGAAGCCGCGATCAACCTGCCGGCAGCATACAGCGTTACCGGCAACTCGATCTCGTACGTTCCAGGAATGAACACGAACTTGCTGCAGCGTTACTACGGCGGCAAGCTGGCAGCTTGTTCTGATCCAGCTTATACTCAGCCCACAATTTCTGGAGCAACAATCTCGACGGCCGGAATGTGCGGATGGACACAGGGTATTCAGTTCGACGGCGACAACCAGAACAGCAACTACAATGCAGGTCGCGTTACCTTGGACAAGAAGATGACCAAGGGTCTCTCCTTTTCAGTCAACTACAACTGGGCGAGCGCCTTCAGTGAAGCTTCTGGATTCTGGACCTGGTCCAAGCGCATCACCTACGGTCACGATACCAACGTGCGTAAACATCAGTTGAATGGCTACGGCAGCTATGATCTTCCTTTCGGCAAGGGTAAGCAGTTTGCTACCAATGCAACGAAGGCAGAAGAGCTGGCTATTGGTGGCTTCCAACTTGCTGGTACGTTCAACTGGTCAAGCGGTCTTCCGTTCAGTCTGACCTACAACACATGTTCGAACGATATCCCGGGTAGCGCACCTTGCTACGCGAACGTGGTTCCTGGTGGCAAGCTTCCAACAAGCCTCTCAGGTTGGAATGTTGGTAACCAGAATCGCACCTACTACCAAGCGCAAACTATTGGCGGCGGAATCTTCACTGATCCAGGTCTTGACAACGTCGGCAACGTGGAGAGGAACTCGTATTGGGGCCCCTCGTTCTTCAACTCTGATTTGGCGATCGTGAAGGCATTCCCTGTCTGGGAAGCTGTCAACATCAAGTTCCGTATGGATGCTTACAACGCCTTTAACCACATCAACCCGGGCAATCCTGGCGGTAACATTCAGAACGCCGGTACGATCGGTGGAGAAGCTCCTGGACCTGGCCCGCGCCAGCTTGAGTTCTCACTGCACGTAGCGTTCTAAGCGAGCAGCCAGAGTATTCAACTTAACCCGAAAGAGGGGAGCTACGGCTCCCCTCTTTCTTTGCGCTTGAATGTGGAAGAAGTAAACTGAATAGGGTTGAAACCATGAAAAAAACACGAATAGTGATTGCATTTCTTTTTCTTTCCGCCGCACTACTCACTGCGCAGACAACTGCAACACCTGGTGCAGGAACGGAAGCACAAAAATCTGATACGACAGAGCAAACGCCGGAGGTTCAGCTTGAGACGGCACGTGATCTGGCAGCGCATGGTCGGTTGGAGAAAGCCAAAGTGTTGCTTGATGCATTGGCAGAGCGGACGCCCGAGTTGCCTGGGGTGGAACGGCTACGCGGGTTGATTTTCTATCAGAAGGAGCAATTGCCTGAGGCGGTAGAGGCCTTCAGCAAGGCGAGTGCGCAGGATCCAAAGGATTCTGAATCGGTTGAGATGCATGGAGTGAGTCTCTTCAGGCTGGGTCATCCGGAAGAGGCGATTCCGTTTCTAGAGAAGGGCAGCACGAGCGTGGAGAGCGCGAATATTGATCCGCAGTATGTGCTGGGTCTTTGTTACGCAGATGCAAGACGTTATGATGACTCGCGCCATTCGTTTGCTGCGCAATTTGGATTTGCGCCGGATTCAGCCGAGGCGTATTTGATAGCCGCAAGGTTGCTGCTGCGCCGCGAATTTGCGGAGCAGGCGGGAGTGTCGGCTCGGAAGGCACTGGAGCTGAATCCGAATCTTCCTCTTGCTCACCAACTGCTGGGAGAAGTGGCTTTGGCGAAGGCTGATCTGGCAACGGCAATCAGTGAATTTCAGTCGGAGGGGAAGTTGAATCCTCTGAATGGCGCGATGTATGAAAGGCTAGGTGACGCATACATCCGCAATGGACAGTACAACGAAGCGCGCATTGCGCTGAATCGCGCGGTACTGCTGGAGCCGAATTCAACTGCGCCATACATGTTGCTCGGGCAGGCGTTTTTGAAATTGCAAGAGCCTATCCAGGCGCTGCATTATCTGAGTCACGCAGCGAAGATGGATCCGGGCAATTACATTACGCACAATCTTCTTGGTCAAGCGTACAAGGCAACGGGACAACTTGCGGAGGCGAACCGCGAGTACAAGCTGGTGGTTGATCTGCAACATAAGCAGCAGCCTCCTCCAGCGGGGAAGTAAGGGATGAAAGGAATTTGGCGGATAGCTCTGTGTGTTTTTTTGGTGCCGATTTTTTTGTCAATGCTGATGGTTGCGCAGACGAAGAAGCCGACCCCCGAATTGAAAAAAGCATCAGCAGCTTTTAAAGCAGGGCTGGCAGCGCAACAGGCCGGCAATGCGGAGGAGGCGCGCGTTCATTTTGCGGAGGCGGTGCGTTTGGCGCCGCAGATAGCAGAGGCGCATGAAGCGCTGGGAGCGGTGCTGTTAGAGCTAAATCAGATTAATGCAGGCACTAAGGAACTTGAAATCGCATTGACGCTGAAACCGGATGCACTGGAGATTCATCGCAATCTGATACTGGCTTACATGCAGGGTGGAAACACAAAAGCGGCGTTGACTCATTTTGCAGCGGTGAGCGCGATGGACGAGAAAAGCGCGGAGACAAAACTGGATGCGAGTTTCTACGAGGCATATGGGCGCGCGTTGGAGGCGAATGGGCAAGTAACGGAAGCGATTGCAGAGTTTGAAAAAGCGCAGAAAGTGGGAGGGGCACAAGCGGAGATTTCAGATGGCCTGGGAACACTGTATGCGGAACAAGGAGATTTGCCAAAGGCGCAAGGGTATTTTGAAGATGCGTTGCGCTTGGATGGTACTTATCTGCCATCGTTGATTCATAAAGCAACGGCGCTGCGAGTGCAAAATCAGTCATCTTCGGCGCTAGAGGTAATACAGCAAGCGCAGAAGCTTTCACCTGAATCGCCGCAAGTGGCGCTCGAGATGGGCCGGATTTACGCGGCGCTCAATGAAGATGATGCTGCGTTGCCGCATTTGCAAGCAGCTGTTGATGCCAAAGCAAAGTTACCGGGGGCGGAGAATGATTTGGCGATGGTACTGCAACGGCTGGGCCGGCATGAGGAAGCGATACCTTACTTTAAGACGGCACTAGAAGCAGAGCCGAAAAATGTAGGGATACTGGCAAATCTGGGACTATCGCTAACGGAGATTGGCAAAGCGAAGGAAGCAATCGGCTATCTGAATACAGCACTGGCAATAGATCCGAAGAACGTAAACGCGCTGGAAGATCTGGGTGTTGCCAATGTGCAACTCTCAGAGTTCGATGCTGCGATTATTCAGTTTCAGAAGGCATTGGAGTCTGCGCCGAATGATTCACAACTGCATTACGATCTTGGATTGGTATATAAATTCAAGGATCGAAATGATGATGCGATCGTGGAGTTGCTTCATTCATCGGAGCTTGATCCTCAGTTGCCTGATCCGCCCTACACGCTAGGAATATTGTTAATGCAAATAGGGCGGCTGGATGAATCGGCAGTGCAACTGAAAAAAGCGAGCGAATTGCGTCCGGGGAATGGTGATGTGTGGGCAGTTTATGGGAGCGTACTGAAACAGCTATCACGTCTGGATGATGCGATTCCAGTTTTGAAGAGGGCGATTGAGTTATTGCCTGCGCAACCTGGGCCACGACTTACGCTGGCAGGGATTTACTCATTACAGGCACAACAATTGACGCAATCATTATCCTCGGAGAGCGATGGTGCGAAGGCGCAGTTGATACAAAAGCAGATTGATCAGTTACGCAATAGTGCAGCAGCAGAGAGAAAGCTGGGCGCAGATTTATCACGCGCAGCCACAAATAGGCAAAAGTCGAATTTTGCGATGAATGCGGGCAATCAATTGATGCAGAGGAATGCAGTAGAAGACGCAGTGGCGCGGTATCTTGAAGCGATTGCAGCTGATGCGAGCAATACGGAGGCATACTCGAGACTTGCGATGGCATATGAGCGTCAGGGGCGGACGAAAGAAGCTGAAGAGATGAAGGCAAAGGCTGCAGAGTTGGGAAAGGACAAGAAATAAGGGGGAGTTTGGTGGAATTCAGAATCAAGATTTTATTGCGAAAGTAAAAGCCCACACAAACTAAGCTGTTTGTGTGGGCTTTATTTATTTTGAAGTTGCTCGCTTATTGAACCGTCAACGCGAAAGTAGTTGTGAGGTTTGATGCTGTGACGCCGTTGCTGGTTTGCGCTGTGACTGTGATGGTGTAAGTGCCAGAGGGCGTGGCGGGATTCCGTGGCGGACCGTGATTCTTGTAGTAGTAAAGTGGCGCACAGCCGCTGAAGCCGATGGAAGTGACCAGAACAAGGCACGCAAGCATCATGAGCCGGATAACTGAAGATCGACGGCGACCGAGCCATCCCAGTGCAAGAACACCGGGCAAAAGGATTGCCAGCGCGAGTGCTTCCTTATTGTTACTGGTTGCAGCAGGGGTGCTGGTCGGGTTCGAAATTGCCTGAGTTTGCAGGGTAAAACTGCTGGTGACTGCGGTATTGCTGCCGGCGGGAATCTGCACATTCTGCGGAGTGAAGAAGCAACTTGAATTGGCCGGCAAACCAGAGCAGGAGAGGGTGAAGAATGTGGGCGACGTTGTGCCCTGATTATTGCTAGGGGTGATGGTTACGATCGAATCACCCGCCTGACCTGCGGTCACGGTCAACGATGCAGGATTCAAAGTCAGGGCAAATGTCGGCGTTGTGATTTCCGGTTGGTATGCGGATACAGCTTGAGGCACGGAGGTGGATACTTTATGCAGCCCGTCTCCCTGGTAGAGCGCAGTAATCAGGTGTGAACCGGGGTTGAGGCTTGGAGTCAGGGTTGCGAGACCGTTTTCCAGCGCGGCACCGACCAGAGGCTTGTTATCCTCTTCGAGGGTGACGGCACCGGTGAGCGGTTCTCCGTCAGCAGAGGTGACGTGCACGGTGAATTCGGAGACAGTAACGCCCGCGACCTGGTGGGTCTGGACTGTCATCTGCGTAAAGGTGCGGATACCTTGCTGGGCCGCATAGACGGGAAGCGCGAATGCAAGAAGCATTGCCGCTGCCATTAAAATTTCAGACCGCAAGCCGCGGCTAATAAAACCTCTCACGCGTATAACTCCCAAAGCTTCAACAGATTTCACATCCGAAGTGGCGGGCCGCTTGCCCACATTTCCCTCAGTCTGCACTAACACCATTGTACCTTCCACAGGTGCAGGGAGAGAAATGGGAACGAGTGTTTAGACGCGTGTAGGGAGATTAGGCGAGTCAGGGTGCACCAAAAGCAGTTCAAAATGGGTGGGTTAACTGGCAGTTTGATACCATCCACCGCAAGCCTGTTGCGCTATCCTTCTTTTGGGAGAAAACAGAGCTTATGAGCACGCGTCCGCAACTAGCCCACCTTACAGCAGCACTCGACGAATTACGCGCCAATGGAACACACTTCAAACTCCGCATTCTTGACGATCAGCAGGCGCCGGTTTGCCACTATGACGGACGCGAGGTAATTAACCTGGCGAGCAACAACTATCTTGGGTTGGCGAACGATCCGCGATTGATTGAGGCGTCGATTGAAGCGACGCGCAAGTTTGGCGTGGGCTCGGGGGCGGTGAGGACGATCGCCGGAACGATGCGCATTCATATGGAACTGGAGGAAAGAATCGCGCGCTTCAAAAATGTTGAGGCTTGCGTGGTTTTCCAGAGCGGATTCACGGCGAATGCGGGAACGGTGAGTTCGATTCTGGGGAAGGAAGATTTTATTCTCTCCGATGAGTTGAATCATGCGAGCATTATTGATGGTGCTAGACTGTCGCGGGCGAAGATTAAAGTTTTCCTGCACAAGGATGCGGCGCACTGCGAAGAGCTGCTCAAAGAGATTGAGAACGAGCCGGGGAAGAAGCTCATCATTACGGATGGTGTTTTCAGTATGGATGGGGATATTGGTCCGGTGGACAAGCTTGCAGCGCTGGCGGAGAAATATGGCGCGATCATGATGGTGGATGATGCGCATGCTTCGGGAGTGCTGGGGAGGAATGGGCGCGGAAGCGTGGATCACTTTGGAATGCATGGCAAGGTGGATGTGCAGGTGGGAACGCTGTCGAAAGCAATTGGCGCGCTGGGTGGGTATGTTTGCGGGAGTCGCGACTTGATTGATTATCTTTATCATCGGGCGCGGCCGTGTTTGTTTTAGACTTCACATCCCCCATCGGTTGCGGCGACGTGCATCAAGGCATTTGAGGTTTTGGAAACGGAGCCGGAGCGGATTGAGAGGCTGTGGTCGAATACACGGTATTTTCAGGGAGAGCTCAAGCGCAGTGGATTCAATATTGGCGGAGTGACTACTCCAGCGACAGAGACGCCGATTACACCGATCATCATTGGCGAGGGACGCAAGACGATGGATTTCAGCCGGGCATTGTTTGAGGAAGGTGTGATGGGGACGGGGATTGCGTTCCCGACGGTTGCTGAGGGTAAGGCGAGGATTCGTTTGATACTGACGAGCGAACATACGAAGGCGCAACTGGATCGTGCGCTTGAGACGCTGGAACGCGTGGCGAAGAAGAATGGGATTTTGGCATGATTGCTCACTTGCGAGGAACACTGATTCAAAAGCAGCCCGGCCAGGCGATTGTTGAGGCTGGCGGGGTTGGTTATGACGTGGTGATTTCAGTGCCGACGTTTACGGCGCTGCCAGCGGTAGGCGCCGAGGCGCGGCTGCACATTCATACGCAGGTGCGCGAGGATCAGTTTGCGCTCTTTGGATTTTTGGAGCGCGAAGAGAAGAGGCTTTTTGAGAAGTTGATTACGGTGAGTGGAGTGGGCCCGAAGCTGGCGATTACTTTGCTGAGCGGGCTCTCACCGGATAGAACAGTGCAAGCGATACGCTCTCAGGATCATGCGCAACTGACAAGGATTCCTGGCGTGGGGAAGAAGCTGGCGGAGAGGCTTGTGGTTGAGCTCAAAGACAAGCTGGACGATTTTGCGGTTGCTCCGGTGCAAACGAGTGTTGCCGGGCCTGCGGTGGAGGATGTGCTTTCTGCGCTGACGAATCTTGGATACCAGAGAGTGGCAGCAGAGAAAGCGATTCAGCAAGCAGTGGCGAAGGAAGCGGCGCTGGCTGCGAATTTTGATGAGTTGTTCCGTGCAGCGTTGAAGGTGATCCGGTAAACTCATTTTCATTATGGTAGCGACAAAAAAAATCCCCACGAAAAAAACTACGAGAACAACGGCGACAACCCCAAAAGATTCTCCGGCGCAGCCCTACTTTACGAAAGAGGCGCTGGTGTTCTTGCGCGGGCTGAAGAGGAATAACGACCGCGAGTGGTTCAACGCACGGAAGCATGTGTTTGAGGCTGAGCTCAAGGAGCCGATGCTGGCGGTGATTCGAAAAATCACGGACGCGATGCTGGATTTTGCGCCGTCACATGTTCGGCCAGCGGAGAAGAGCTTGTTCAGGATTTATCGCGATACGCGCTTCAGCAAAGACAAGCGGCCGTACAAAACGCACATTGCCGCGTGGTGGACGCACACGGGGATGGATAAGACTTCGGGTGCAGGATACTACTTTGCGGTCGATGCGAATGAGGTGGTGATTGCAGCGGGGGCTTATATGCCAGAGAAGGAGCAGTTGAGCGCGATACGTCATTGGTTGCTCGATCATCATGCAGAGTTCCGGAAGCTGATGGCTAGGCCGGCGGTGAAAAAGAATTTTACTT
>DAHXOQ010000210.1 GCA_027364815.1 Acidobacteriaceae bacterium
GTGAAAAAGCTGCATCGGCTCCGCGCGATAAATATTCGGATGGCAATAATTCCGCATCGCGTCAGCCATCCCTCCGCAAATCGGATCGCTCCCCGGCTCCCAGTCGCAATAATTCGAAACAAATAAATCCAGTCGCCCGTCATTGTCGTAATCAATCCAGCACGCACTCACCGCCCACAACGGTGGCTTCCGCGTCGCCAGCGGCATCAAACCCGACTTCGCCGTCACATCCGTAAACGTCCCATCTCCATTGTTGTGGTAAAGAAAATTCCTGTGCACTCCCACCACAAACAAATCCTCATGCCCATCATTGTCGTAATCGCCCACCGCAGTGCCAATTGAAAATCCCTCACCCGCCAACCCGGCCTTCGCCGTCACATCCCTAAACGTCCCATCGCGATTGTTTTTGTACAGCCGGTTCCAATACTGCGGCCCGCTCTTCACAAGCGACGGCAATTCCGCACCATTGGTGCAAAAAATATCCGGCCAGCCATCCCCATCAAAATCAATCACGCCCAATCCGCCAGGCATCGTCTCTACCTGGTACATCCGCCCTGCCGCGCCATTCCGCAGCACAAAATCCAATCCCGCAGACGCAGCGCCATTCACCATCTTGATGGGCGCAATACGTCCTGCCGCCTGAGCAAGCATGCTCCGCGCGCCGCCAAACTCCAGTGCCGCCATCGCCGCCAATCCCCGTAGCACCTCGCGTCTACTTGCTCTCATGCGTACCCTCACTCTGAAATTTATCCGAGAGCCTTTTCGCCTCTGCCTCTGCCTTATCCGCCTCCGTTGCCCTGCCCATCTTCCTCAACACGCGACTTAACACTGCATGCAGCGCACCCTTCTCATCCGGATACCCCGCAGCCAACGCCGGAGCAAGCAATCCATACGCCTCACTATCCTGATCCAGTTGCGCCAAAGCCTTGCCCAACTGCACCTTGAGCATTCTGTTCGCCGGCTCCTCTTTCACCAACTCGCGCAACACAGGAACCGCCGCCTCATAATCACGCGCATTCATCTCCAGCGACGCCAGCGTCCTCAGCGCACCGCGCCGGTGCGGATCAATCTTCAACGCCGCCAGCGCCGACTCCTTCGACGCATTCTCCTCACCCGCCGAAAACTGCGCCTCCGCCATCCGCTCCAGTAGCGCCGGATCACCCGGCCGCAAACGAATTGCCTCCGCAAACTCCTTCTCCGCGCCCGCCGGATCATCACTCAACCGCAGCAGCACATCTCCGCGCATCCGGTGCAGCGCCGCCGCATCCTCTCCACCACTCTTCAACTCATCGGCAACCTTCTCCGCCTCAACCGCATAACAAACTACAAGCTGATAAATCGCATCCACGCGCGCACTCTGACTCTGCGTATTCTTCAAAGCCAAACCCCGCTCCATCACTTCAATCGACCCCGCACACTTCAGTTCCGCCAACGGCTTCGTTTTATTCACTTC
Source organism: Acidobacteriaceae bacterium (assembly GCA_027364815.1). Classification (GTDB taxonomy): domain Bacteria; phylum Acidobacteriota; class Terriglobia; order Terriglobales; family Acidobacteriaceae; genus CAIMNN01. The sequence continues at coordinate 1,454 of DAHXOQ010000210.1, forward strand.
CAGTTCTTTCGCCCTCGACATCCCCGCATCGCTCGAGCGCAACTCCTCATTCAACGCGCGAAATCGTTCCAGCGCAAATCCCGCCCAGGCCTCAACCGCATCCTCATCAAATTTCTTGTCTGCGCTCTGCCCCCGTCGCCCCGCCTCCAGATACGACGCCGCCGCACGCGCATTGTTTCCCAACTCAGCTTCTGCCTCGCCAAGGTACCCTGACGCAATCGCCTCACGCGGCTTCACGCGCGCAGCCAACTCCAGTCGCGGCACAGCCTCCGCCGCCTTCCCTGTGCGCAGCAAATCAATCCCCAGCAGCAAATTCGCAAAATAATCCTGCGGCGCAATTCTTCGCGCGCCCTCCAGCGCCGGAATCGCCTCCTCAAACTTCGATTCCTGATGCAGCTGAAACCCCTGCTTCAGCAGCGCCTCAAACCTTGCCTCCGCATCCATCTGCGCGCTCGAAAACTGCGCTCCAAGCAACAGCACCGCCGAGGCTGCACCGGCCGCAGCCCTCACCCATCCAGTTTTTTCCAATGAACTCATCAAGAACTCACGATAGTTGCTCAACGCAATCCAACGCAACTAATGAAGTATTTCTCCACTTTGACATTTTTCATCACTCATTAGACATTCCTCACTCCGCACCCACACCCCATAAGTCTGCCCGAAATTCACTTGATTCCCCATTAAAACGGACCATAAACCAATGTATGTTTCCCCCAACCCCTTGCACAATCTGTTGTGACCGTCGTCATATTCCCCCATCTATTAGGAGCAGAAGATTGCGGGTGCCTATTTCCAGCGAATTGCGCATGCAACCTGGGATACGCGTACATAATTGGAGGAACTCATGCTTCACCTCGACACGGGTAACACCGGCTTCATGATTCTTTGCACGAGCCTAGTCATGCTCATGACGCCAGGACTTGCATTCTTCTACGGCGGTCTCGTCGGACGCAAGAATGTGCTCACCATCATGATCCAGAGCTTTGTTTCCATGGGTTGGACCACCGTACTCTGGTATCTCTACGGCTACTCACTCTGCTTCAGCGGCGATTGGCATGGAATCATCGGAAACTTCAACATGGCTTTCCTGCGCGGCGTCGCCCTCAACACCGCCTCACCAGGCAACAACACCATTCCGCTCTTCGTCTTCATCGCCTACCAGATGATGTTTGCCATCATCACACCGGCCTTGATCTCGGGCGCATTCACCAATCGCGTCACCTTCAAGGCCTATTGCATCTTCCTCACCCTCTGGCTCACCTTTGTTTATTTCCCCTTCGTTCACATGGTCTGGGGCGGCGGAATTTTGCAGAAGTGGGGCGTTGAAGATTTTGCCGGCGGCATCGTCGTGCACAACATTGCCGGTATGGCCGCGCTCGCCTCCGTGCTTTACGTTGGCCGTCGCCGCGAGGCCGACCGTGGACCGCACAGCATTCCGCTCGTCGCACTCGGCACCGGACTGCTCTGGTTCGGCTGGTACGGCTTTAACGCGGGCAGTGAGATGCGTGTTGATTCCGTCACGGCGACAGCATTCCTGAACACCGATATCGCTGCCTCGTTCGCAGCCATCGCATGGCTCATCGTGGCCTGGATGCGCGAGAAGAAGCCGAAGTTCCTCGGACTTCTGACTGGCGCAGTTGCCGGCCTCGCCACCATCACACCGGCCGCAGGTTACGTCTCGCCCACCACCGCCGTCATCATCGGCTGCGTCGCCGGTGTGGTTTGCTACTTCGCCGTCGAACTCAAGAACAGTCTGCATTGGGATGATGCGCTCGATGTATGGGGCGTCCACGGCGTCGGCGGAATGATCGGCATTATCATGCTCGGCATCTTCGCCAGCAGGGCCTACAATCCCTCAGGCGTTGATGGGTTGCTCTACGGCAACTCGAGCTTCTTCTTCAAGCAATGCGTCGCAGTCCTCTTCTCCTCCGTATGGGCCTTCGGATTTACATACGGCATGCTGAAGCTCATTGACCTCTTCACGCCGGTCCATGTCACCGAAGCACACGAACACACGGGCCTCGATGAATCACTGCACGGCGAAAACGCCTACATCGATCCAGGAGCTACTGATCTGCATTTGAAAGAGTTGCTCGACGAAATGGAAATCGAAATGCAGGAAATCAAAAGCAAACTCTAGCTCAACTTCCTAGCTTGTTTAGTCAACCCCCTCAATGTGTCTCCGCATTGAGGGGGTTTTTAATGCAGAGACACTTCCGCTGAAACACAACCGGCGACAGAGAACTCGCTCTATCATCCCTTCTCATCCAATCTCCTCGTCAGTTTTAAAACTCGCACCACTATGCACAGTTTCAAAAGCAACTATCCCATACGAATTCCTGAAGCGGTAACTTCGAAATTTTCAATGAGTCTACCCGCAGACTCAACCTGCCTCCTCAGCTAAGATGGAGGCATGGCGAACAAAAGACAGCGCATTGGAATTTTGACAGCCGGCGGTGATTGTCCTGGGCTCAATGCCGCAATCCGCGGAGTGGGCAAAGCTGCGCAAGGCTTTTACCAGATGGATGTCATCGGATTTCGTGATGGTTTTCTCGGATTAGTCGAGAACCGCTTCATCGAACTGGATCGCTCCGCACTCTCCGGCATTCTCACCCTTGGCGGCACAATTCTCGGCACCAGCCGCGACAAGCCGCATCGCATGGTCATCGACGGCAAAACAAAAGATATGACCGGCGTGGTCAAAGAGAACATCAAAAAATTGAAGCTCGATTGTGTCGTTTGCCTCGGCGGCGGCGGCACGCAAAAGAACGCCTTGCGCCTCCACCAAGCCGGCATCAACGTCATCACCTTGCCTAAGACGATTGACAACGATGTGGCCATGACCGATGCAACCTTCGGATACGCAACCGCGCTCGATATTGCCACGGACGCAATTGACCGTTTGCACAGCACCGCGCACAGCCATCATCGCATCATTGTCGCGGAGATCATGGGGCATCGCGCCGGATGGCTTACGCTCGGCGCAGGACTCGCCGGCGGTGCTGATGTAATTCTGATTCCTGAAATTCCCTACGACGTGAAAAAAATCTCTGCGGCCATTCGCCAGCGAAGCAAGAAGGGCAGCAGCTTCAGCATTGTAGCTGTGGCCGAGGGCGCTAAGAGTCGTGAGGATGCGCAGCTTTTCAAAATCGTTGAGAAGAACGTGAAGCGCGCTGAAAGCCTGGAGAGCACACTCGCCGCCAAACATGAACTGGCAACACTTGAAATGCGCCATCAGGGCAACACCTTGCGTCTTGCGCATCAACTTGAAGAGCTCACGCGGCTGGAATCGCGGGTGACGATTCTCGGATATGTTCAGCGTGGCGGCTCACCGAGCACGGAAGACCGCATCCTCGCCACACGCCTTGGCACCGCATGTGCCGATCTCATCCACAAACGGCACTACGGCGTCATGGTTGCCGCCCGAGCAGACGGCACTGAAGCTGTCCCCCTCGAAAAAGTCGCCGGCAAGCTCAAACTCGTCCCACCCGACCACTCCTGGGTACAAAGTGCACGGCGCGTCGGTACCTGTCTGGGAGATTGAGAAAACCTGGGAATCTGTTTGGGAGATGCATTCAGCTCCAGCAGGGAGCGCGCGATAATAGTCCAGGATGGAGAGCGCAGCGGAATCCTGAGTCAGCTTTGAAAATCACCTGAATCATAATTGAATTACTTTTGCGACCAACGGGAGCGGCTGGCCCCACTGCAGGTGGTTGCAGAACATTTCCACCACTTCCCGCACAATGGACAGATGCACACCCTCTATCCAACACCTCAACTGAGATCAGTTAACTGAGAACAGAGAACTAAAAAATATGGGCACCCCCCTC
>DAHXOQ010000211.1 GCA_027364815.1 Acidobacteriaceae bacterium
AAATATTTCCAAAAATAATTTGCAAAAACACTTGCTTTTTGAATTTGACTTATGGCATAGTTATTCCTGCGTAGGAGAAGCCCGATGAAAAACGCATTTTACAATTCGACGCGTAGACTCTCACAACTCGATCCGAGTTGCGGCGGTTGCCGGGCACTGCATATCCTAACCAGGATTGCCCAACCAGCATCCTGAGTTCTACGCAACACACACAACAATTTGCTTGATTCAAGCCCATTCTGACAGTGGTATTGCCCTGTCGCGGGAATAGGTCGTGAATTATTTCTCCGGGTGGCGAAGAGGTCAGCTTCATCGACTGCAAATCGCCAAATGCTGCCCTCGTTTGTTCCCTCGGAGCGAGTCTCTGAATCTTGCCGGGTTATTCCTCTAACTCACGCCCCGAATAAGTTATTCGCGGCGCACCGGAGAGTTGTATCTCTGAGTTAGTAAGTTATTGACCGGTGGTGTAGGGAACGGTTACTTCGCCTCTTAAGCCGGCGGTCGCGGGTTCGATTCCCGCCTGCTTCCAGGAAGGTATCTGGATTCAGTAGCTCAGTGGTAGAGCACCGAACTGTCCGTACCCGCTTGTTCCCCGGTCAGCAGTTTTTCAAGTGAGCGTGCAATTCACACCCAAATTTCTGGGCAGCGCTCATTATGAGTCTGCCTCAACATCAACCCTTCAACCGGTGGTGAAGACAACGGTTCCTTCAGGAGGGGAGTATGCGGGTTCGATTCCCGCCGCGCTTGCCGCAAACTTGCGCGTCGTCTAACGGTAGGACATCCTAAAAGCCGCTGCCAGTTGTTCCCCGGTGAGTTTCTGCAACCGCTCCGCTGCGCTCAAATTTTCCGCGCAGCATCAACCTCAACTTCAGCCGGTGGTGTAGGGAACGGTTACTTCGCCTGTTAAGCGGGAGACGCAGGTTCGAATCCTGCTTCATGCCTCAAGCATGAATCGTCTAGCGGCCAAAGACGCCTAATGTCCGTACCCGCTTGTTCCCCGGTTGATTTTTCGCGCACCCTTTGTGCAATGGTGATTCACATGGCAATGACGACAGTAAAAAACGGAACTCCGGTGGGAAATGCGCACCTTTGCAAAAATTGCAAATGGGGCCACTGGATCACGGGTTACCGCGAATCGGATGTGCTGGTGATCTGTAATTACCTCTCTCCGAATATGAAGGTTCCCTTCACGGTCTATGAGTGTTCAGAGTTTGATGACGCCAATAAACCGAGCTGGGATGAGATGCAGAAGTTGGCAATTGAGGTTGCACCGACGCGTACTTCGCGCAAGACCGCGGGATTCAATGTTCGCGTGCCCCTCATGCCGATCTCTCTGAATGAAGACGAGGACGAGGAAGAATTTGCCCGCGTTCTGTGACAAAAACTCTGCGGTTGAAGCCTGATATTTGGCGCTTCACTCCGCCGCAACTCAAATGCCGGTGGCGCAGGGCAACGGATACTTCGTCGGCCACGCTCCTCGACCATTTCTTGTCCGGATCCAAAATCAGGACCCACAAGATCCGGGCAAGCGAGGAGAAGCAGGTTCGAATCCTGCGATTCCGCGCCCGATAATTCCCCGGCAGTTGTATCCTTCTTGTACTTGAAAGTGAGGCGCACATGCGCATGAACGTTTTGAAACTCAGCCATTTTTACCGCGACAAGACCCACGAGGGCGCACCCGCAAAGGTGCTCACCGCCGAGCAACAGCTCCGTCGCTCCGTCCTCTCCTGCCTGCTCTGGGAAAAGGAGTTCTACGAGGACGGTGTCGGGATCATGGGCCGCATCGCTGAACTCGTGCCCCAGGTAGCCGCCGAAGCCGTTGCCGCGCTCGCCATTGAAGCCCGCGAGAAGATGAAGCTGCGCCACATGCCTCTGCTTCTCGTTCGCGAGATGGCGCGTCACGCATCGCATCGCGCGCTCGTCGCCGAGACTCTCACCCGCGTCATCCAGCGTGCCGATGAACTCTCCGAGTTCGTCGCCATCTACTGGGCCGGCGGGCGTCAGCCTCTCTCGGCGCAGGTCAAAAAGGGACTCGCCGCGGCATTCGTCAAGTTCGACGAGTACGCGCTCGCCAAGTACGATCGCGAGGGCGCAATCCGTCTCCGCGACGTTCTCTTCCTCGCTCACCCCAAGCCTCAGAACGAGGCTCAGGCCGAGCTCTGGAAGCGCCTCGTCGACAACTCTCTAGCCACTCCCGACACCTGGGAGGTCGCCGTCTCTGAAGCCGGACGCAAGGTCGGCAACAAGCGCGAAATCTGGGAGCGTTTGCTCGCTGAGCGCAAGCTCGGTGCGCTCGCACTCCTGCGCAACCTGCGCAATCTCTACCAGGCCAAGGTCAGCGAGCAGCTTGTCCTTGACGCGCTCACAGCGATGAAGACCGAGCGGGTTCTCCCCTTCCGTTACCTCGCCGCTGCACGCGTTGCGCCTCAGTGGGAGGAAGCGTTGGAGAAGGCAATGTTCCGGTCCTTGTCTGCAAATGCAAACACGCTTGCCGGTCACACCGTTCTCCTCGTCGACGTTTCCGGTTCCATGGATTGGGCTTTGTCCTCGCGCTCCGAAATGAAGCGTACCGACGCGGCCTACGGTCTCGGAATCCTTCTGCGCGAGATCGCGGAGAAGGTCACTGTCTTCACTTTCTCTGAGGAAGCAAAGCGTGTTCCCGCTCGTCGTGGAATGGCTCTGCGCGACGCCATGGACAAGAACCAGCCTCACGGGGGAACCAACCTCGGCGCTGCGCTGTCACAGGTTGAAGCCGAAATCAAGCACTATGATCGCTTGATCGTCATAACCGACGAGCAGTCACACGACCGCGTCTCCAAGCCTCGTGGCAAGGGATACATGATCAACGTCGCCTCCAACAAGAACGGCGTTGGCTACGGAGCCTGGAACCACATCGACGGCTGGAGCGAAGCGGTCATCGAGTACATCGCCGAACTCGAGCGAGCCAAGTACTAACGCGCTCACTCATCAACACCAACAACAACGCCGCCCGAAGTTTTCTACACTTCGGGCGGCGTTGTTTAAAAGAGTATTTAAATCACACACCAAATCTGAATCAATTAGTGAATTTGCGCTTCCGGCAATGCCGCCGGCTTCGCCTTCTCCCGCTTCTTATTCGGCCCCGGGAAGTACCCCGTCCTCGTCCTCACTGTCAGCTTGCTGCTGCCAGAGTGCGCCTCTACCGTCACATGCCGGAACCCAGGAATATTCGACGCCTTCGTCGAGTGATATCCAATCGTGTACTGCGTTCTAATGTCGCGCGCAACCTCCGCAGCTATCTGGTCAATCTCTTCAATCGACTTCGGAAAGAATGCAATTCCCCCCGTCTCGCTCGAAAGTAACTCCAGCGCGCGCCTCGCGTGCCTCACCTCGCTGTGGCTCATCTCGTCGCCGAAGAGCAATCCAATCGTGTAAATCACAGGCCCTGAAAGTTGCTGCACGCGATGTATCGCCTGCTCCAAATTCAGCTGCGACGCGTTGTCCTCGCCATCCGTAATAATGATGATCACCTGCTTCGCGCGTCGAGCATCCGCGCTCAACTTATCCGCCGACGCAACCACCGCATCATAAAGCGCAGTCCCTCCGCGTGAATCAATATGCCCCAGACCATCGCGCAGCTTGTTCACATCCGAAGTAAAATCCTGATCGATGAACGCCTCATCGGCAAAATTCACAATGAAAGCCTCATCCTGCGGATTCGAAGCCAGTATCAAATCAAGCGCGCTCTTGTTCACCGCCGGACGCTTCCGCGACATCGATCCCGAATTATCCACCACTACGCCAATCGATACCGGCACATCCACATGCTGAAAGCTCAGAATCTTCTGCTCAACATTATCCTCAAGGATTCGGAAATTTTCCGCCTTCAGATTCTCAACCAGTTGTTTTCCATCCAGCACCGTAACGTTCAGCACCACCTCTTCCACTTCCGCTTGCAAAACAAAACCGCTCGGCTCTTTGTGAATCTCCTCTTCAGGGTTTTTGGTCACCTCAGCATCCGGCGAGCGCACGGGGTCGCTATCCACGCTAGGTACCTGCGGCTGAACTGGCGGCTGCTGCGTCGGAGGTTTCTGCGTATTTTGCGCGCAAACCGGCGCTGCGACGGCAAGTGCCGCCATCAGCAGTGTGCGCATCAGCAATCTGATCTTCGAATTAGTGCAAGGGCGCATAGTAACCGGTGCGTGCATGAACAGTCAGTGGAGGCAGTCCCTGTGGTGGAATGAGCTTCACTTTTACTTTACGCCATCGGCCATCATGCTGTAGGTTATGTGGCCGGTAACCGATTACGTACTGGTTGCGCAGTTCAATTGATATCTTCTCCGCAATGTCGCCCATCTCAGCAAGATCATCCACGCGGAAGAGTCGCCCACCCGTCTCTTCGCAGAGTTCGTCAAGCAGTGCCGGCCCTGCGCGTTCTTCCGGAGTCGCTGCCTCCGGATCAAAAACTCCAATCGAGTAAATCTCCACATCCGATTCGCGAACCTGTGCCCGTACCTCGCCCTCCGTGTACCGCGACCTGTTGTCGCCGCCATCGGAAACCACCAGCAGCGCCTTGCGCTCATGCCGCGCATCCTTCATCTTCAGCACTCCGAAGTAAATCGCGTCCAGCAATGCCGTCCGTTTGCCGCTGTGCACCATCGCCAGCCGCGCTTCTATCGTCTCCACTGAACTGGTGAAATCCTCAATCAGTTCTGGCCGGTCGTTGAAACCAATTACGAAAAACTCATCCTGCGGATTCGAAGTCTTCATGAACTTCAATATAGATTCACGCGCGCGTACCAGCTTTGAAGTCATCGAGCCGGAGAGGTCCATAATCACGCCAATCGAAACCGGCGCATCCTCATTTGTAAAACTTTTGATCTTTTCCGGCCCGCCATTTTCAAAAATTGAAAAGTCTTCCTTCTCAAGTCCTGTCACCAGCCGGTTCATCGGATCAGTCACCGTAATCGGCACCAGCACCAGGTCAACATCAACCTTCAAAATCTCACCCGGACGCACGCGCAATCCCTCCTTGCCCGTAAGTGGAGCCTTCTCCGCCCCTTTGGGCACTGCATTGGGATCCGCCGTTGAGCTTGCCGGCTCGGTCACATGAACCTTATTAAGTGGGTCATCCTGCGCGCGCAGGAATGGAGTCAGCGCCAGCATCAAAAATAAAAACCCAATCAGCGCGCTCGAACATCTCCGCCACCGGATTATTGTGGCTCGAACTTTTGCTTGTCCCGCGACGCGCGCTCGGAAGCTACTCACCAGCATCCTCATAGGCGCACCTCCACTTTGGTG
>DAHXOQ010000212.1 GCA_027364815.1 Acidobacteriaceae bacterium
TGACGCCTGAGGCCGCATTGGCCTTCTCGTAATACGCGCGAAATTGGCTTTCCAGCGTAAAGTACATGCGCTTGGCCTTCTGCTTTGCGCGCAGTTGCAGGCCATAACCCACGATCTTGGCCTTGCGGTCGCGACCGTGCTGGCCAGGAGCAAAATTCCGCTTCTCTATGGCGCACTTGTCAGAAAAACACCTGGGACCCTTCAGAAATAACTTGATGCCTTCGCGACGGCAAAGGCGGCAGACTGCTCCTGTATAACGTGCCATTACTTCTCCTAACATCAGGTGACGGCCGGTTTACGTGTCGGCATGACACTTCAATCCCGGCCCATTAATTTGAGCGTCAAGCGTCTGGCAAGTAGCGTCTAGACGCTTGACGCTATACGCTAGACCCTTCTACGCTTCGGCGGACGGCAACCGTTGTGCGGAACAGGGGTAACGTCGCGGATGGAGCGGACCTCAATGCCGGCAGCAGCAAGAGCGCGGATGGCGGACTCGCGGCCTGAACCGGGACCCGAAACACGCACATCAACTGTACGCATGCCGTGATCGCGGGCGGCGACGGCTGCACCCTGCGCGGCCTGCTGAGCGGCGAAGGGTGTTCCCTTGCGCGAGCCCTTGAAGCCGAGCGAGCCGGAGGTCTTCCAGCTGACTGTGTTGCCGACGGGGTCGGTGATGGTGACGATTGTATTGTTGAACGTGGCCTGAATGTGAACCAAACCTACCGGCACATTCTTGCGCTCACGCTTTTTGAATTTCTTGTTCTTGGCGGCCTTGCCACCCTGCGCTGGTTTCGCCATTACTTGGTCACTTTCTTCTTGCCGGCAACCGTTCCCTTACGGGGACCCTTGCGGGTGCGGGCATTGGTGTGCGTGCGCTGACCGCGCACGGGCAGCGACCGCTTGTGACGGTTGCCGCGATAGCTCTGGATGTCCATGAGGCGCTTGATGTGCATGGAGACGTCCTTGCGGAGATCGCCTTCCACGTTGCCCTCGTCCTCAATGACCTGGCGGATGCGGTTGACCTCGTCTTCGTTCAGGTCGCTGACCTTCTTCATGCCATCAACATTGGCCTTGGTCAGAATGCTTGCCGCTCGGGGGTTGCCGATACCGAAGATGTAAGTGAGCGCGATTCTGATCTGCTTGTTGCGGGCCAGATCGACGCCTGAAATACGTGCCATTTGCGAATTCCTTTTACTGCTGGTTGTGTGCCCCCGGCCTTCACCGGTTCGCACGGGTTCCTGCGGTTTGTCCTCTCAGGGGTTCATCGCAAGCCTTAACTCAAGCTAACTAGCCCCTTGGCGTTTTCGTCCCAGATTGTCCGTTCCTGTTCTCAGCGGTTTTAACTGAGAACTGACAACTGAGAACTCGTCATTGGAGGTTCCGCACACATGCCAGGCTGAATTAGCCCTGACGCTGCTTGTGCTTTGCGTTTTCGCAGATGCCACGCACCACACCGTGGCGAGTGATCACCTTGCACTTGACGCAAATCTTTTTCACGCTTGCGCGTACTTTCATTGTGTTACTGCCCTTCTCCGCGCGATTAAAAAGTCACCGTGCGGCATTACAAAAACTTGGTTTGACCCAGTAATCCGGCCCATAAAACTGCCCGATTATTTGTAGCGGTAAACGATGCGTCCACGGTTGAGGTCGTAGGGGCTCAATTCAACAGCCACCCGATCACCAGGGAGAATACGGATAAAATTCTTGCGCATTCTGCCAGATACATGGGCCAGTACCTCGTGATTATTCTCGAGCTTGACCTTGAACATGGCGTTCGGCAACGTTTCAATCACCGTCGCCATTACCTCAATCGCGTCTTCCTTGGACAAACCGTCTCCTAATCCTACTTAAGGCTTTCGCCAAACTCCGATTCGCGGAGCCAGCCGTTAAAACTTAGTCGGTTAAAATCCTTGCGCCCTCGGCGGTCACCGCAACGGTGTGCTCGAAATGCGCGCTCATGCTTCCATCGGTGGTCACGGCCGTCCAACCATCGGCAAGCACCTTGACATCCGGTGTGCCTACGTTGACCATCGGCTCAATTGCGATGACCATGCCCGCCTTCAACTTCATTCCCTGACCCCGCTGCCCATAATTCGGGACTTGAGGGTCCTAGTGCATCTTGGTTCCAATGCCGTGGCCGACAAAGTCGATGACGACGGAGAAACCGGCATCCTCAACCACCTTCTGGACCGCGGCTCCAATGTCGCCGAGATGTGCGCCGGGCTTTACCTCGGCAATTCCAGCCTGCAGTGAGGACTCGGTGACACGGAGCAATTTTTCCGTGACCGGGTCAATCTTGTTGCCGACGGGGACGGTAATCGCCGCGTCGCCAAAATATCCATCGATGATCGCCCCGCAATCCACGCTGACGATATCGCCTTCCTTCAGAATCCGTTTCGCTGAAGGAATCCCGTGCACCACCTCTTGATTGACCGAGGTGCAGAGCACACAGGGAAAACCATGATAGCCCTTGAATGCAGGCTTGGCGCCGAGTTCCTTGATGCGCGCTTCAGCTGCATTTTCAAGATCCAGAGTGGAGGCGCCGGGCACAACCAGCGCACGCACCAGCTCAAGAACCTCGCGGACGATACTGCCGGCACGGCGCATCTTCTCGATCTCGGATGCTGACTTCAGTACCACTGCCACCGGCAAATCTCCCCATTCAACCCACGTTTAAAGACACGTACAAAACACATGATGCCGTCGCAGATTCCGCTCATTGATTGCGGCGGAGCCTTTCGATGGCCCTCTTAATTTCGGTAGTCACTTCATCTACCGAGAGATCCCCATCCACTTCAACAAAGCGGCCCTGTTGACGATAATGTTCGATGACAGGCGCGGTAAGGTCCGCATAGGCCTTCATGCGGCCTTTGTAAACCTCTTCTGTGTCATCGGAACGCTGCGTCAGCTCGCTTCCATCAACATCGCAATATCCAGCCCTTTTAGGCGTATGCATGAAGACGTTGTAGATGCGCTGGCATTGTGGACAGTTCCTGCGGCCCGTAATACGCCGCAATAATTGATTATAGTCCACATTGATTTTCACGGCAACCAGAGGAATCGTAAAAAGAATATGCGAATCAACCCACAATGCCTGCGGCAGGGTGCGCGGGAAACCATCCAGAATGAATCCGTTATGTGTATCAGGCAAAGCCAGACGGGCTTCGACCATCTGGTTCACCAGATCATCGGAGACAAACTTCCCCTCTTTCATCAGTGCATCGGCAACCTTGCCAAGCTCCGTTCCCTGCGCAACATTCGCTCTCAGCAGGTCTCCGGTAGAGATTTGCGGGATCCCCCATAGGCGAACTAACTCCTTTGCCTGCGTGCCTTTACCGGAACCCGGCGCACCCAGCAAAAGAATCGGGCCGGGAGTGACAAGTTTCGTCAATTCCCGGCCAGTTGTTGTTGCAGATACCTTCGAGGAGGTCACCAGGTTTTCCTTCCGCGAATCCCGCCGGATCGCGCTGAGAAGCCGTCATAATGTCGCATCACAAGCTGAGACTCAACTTGCGAAACCGTGTCCATGGCTACGCCGACCACGATTAGAAGCGAAGTGCCGCCGAAGTAGAAGGTTACGCCAAGCCCGTGTGTCATGAACAATGGCAAACGCTCAAAGAATGAACCAAGCAATGGCAGATGGTCAAGTCGAATTCCCGAGATGATGAGCACGGGGATAATCGAGACAATGATCAGATAGATGGCGCCCACCAGCGTGATGCGGGTGAGAATGTCGTTGATGAAATCCGACGTGCGCTTGCCGGGGCGAATGCCGGGGATAAAGGAACCCGACTTGCGGAACTGGTCGGCAATATCATCCGGGCGCATCACGATGGAGATGTAGAAATACGCAAAGAAGATGATGAAGAGCATATACATCAACTCGTAGCCAGGTTCACCGGGGCTGATGGAGCGAATGATCGAGTTGAGCCACGAGGTGTTCTTCACAAAATCCATCTGCGAGACGAGCGATGGGACGGAAAGAATGGAACTGGCGAAGATGACCGGCATGACACCGCCCGAGTTCACCTTCAACGGCAGATGCGAGCTCTGCCCGCCCATCATGCGGCGGCCGACAATGCGGCGCGCGGATTGAACCGGGATGCGACGCTCGGATCGCTCGACAAAGACGATGAAAGCCACAACTGCGATCATGCCTGCGAGTAGCAGAAGAACCCAGATAGGCGTAAGTGTTCCCCATGCGCCGCTCTGCACCTTTTCCCACAACTGCCTGACGCCACTGGGCAATCCCGCGACGATACCCGTGAAGATGAGCAGGCTCATTCCGTTGCCGATGCCGCGATCCGTAATCTGTTCACCAAGCCACATGATGAAGGCCGTTCCGGTGGTCAGCGTGAGGATGGTCATGGCGACAAATCCAGCGCCCGGATTGAGCACCGCATTCATCTTGGTGAGAATGGTTGCCACGCCGATAGCCTGAAGCGCAGCCAGAATAACCGTCATGTAACGGGTCCACTGCGTAATCTTGCGGCGGCCAAGTTCGCCTTCCTTCTGAATGCGCGCCAACGGTTCGTAAATGACGGAGAGCAGTTGGAAGATGATCGATGCCGTGATGTAAGGCATGATGCCGAGGGCGAAGATCGTCATACGACGAAGATTGCCGCCGCCAAAAAGATCGGCGAGACCAAAGAGCGAGCCGCCTTGCGAGCTGAACATCTGCTCAAGCGCGTGCGCATCAACGCCGGGCGTTGGAATAAAGGCGCCAAAGCGGTAAACAGCAAGAATGCCTAGCGTGAAAAGTACACGCTTGCGGAGATCGGGGATGCGGAAAATATTGAGAAACTTCTCGAGCATTTTTCAGATCCGTCATGGCGCCTTCATGCGCGCCCGCAGGAAAAATCTTGTGTGACTTACGCGCTGTGAAAGTTGATTGTTCTCACTTTCATCAACGCGCCGGAAGAGCCGCTTGCTTAAGCGGCTGCTGGTGCTTCTGGTGCCCCGAGAACAACGGCCTTGCCGCCGGCCTTCACGATCTTCTCAGCAGCAGACTTTGAAAACTTGTGCGCGTGGATGGTCAGCGCCTTGGTCAGCTCGCCATTGCCGAGAACCTTGATCAACGCCTTTTTGCTGGAGGCGAGTCCGAGCTTCTTGTAATCCTCAATCTTGATCTCGGTAACCGAGAGATCTTCAAAACGGTTGAGGTTGAGCACGGTGTACTCGGTTCGGAAGATGTTGATGAAGCCGCGCTTCGGGATGCGGCGATGCAACGGCATCTGCCCGCCTTCAAAACCACGCATCAGGCTGAAGCC
>DAHXOQ010000213.1 GCA_027364815.1 Acidobacteriaceae bacterium
GATCACGCAGTTGCAACAAGCACGCGCACTACTGTCGAACTCCGGCAACATTGGACAATCACTCACGGTTTATACAGGCAAAAAGCGAGGCCCGAAGCCTGGGAACAAGCGTGGACCAAAGCCTGGTGCGATGAAGGGCAAGAAGCGCCGCATACTGAGCCCTGAGGCTCGCCAGCGCATTGCCGATGCGCAGCATCGCCGTTGGGCTGCTCAGAAAGCAACGGCAAAAAAAGGCAAGTAAGCTTTGCGGCTTCAATCAAATCTGCGAAACGATTTTTGAAAACATTAATTGTTTCGCAGACGGAGTTGAAGTTACTTTTTTGTTAACGCATGGAGCGATGTAAGGAAGGCTTCAAGCAGAGGGATTTGAGATTTGCGACTAATGGATTCAGCGAATGATTCAATTCGTTCATGCTGTTAATATTTGCTACTCTGAATTAGACAATTTACCAATATTCAGCGGCGAGCACCTTGGGTGGGCCGGAGTGGCCCTCAATTACTTCCGTTTCAATGACAGCTTCCATATTCATTTGCTCCCATCCATTTGGAGCATTTTTAAGCAGCGCGTTTAGATAGACGGGGTTGTAGAGAATTTCACCTGCGGCTTCAGTTCCCTCTTCAGAGATTCCTGCCGCAATGATGACGGGCTGTCCAGTGATGGAATCGCGGAAGCGCGCCACGATGGCATAATCGCGCGAGAGCTTTTGATAGGGGAGATCCCAGGCAGTTGCCCATGTGGCTGCATTGGGGCTCTTGCGATCGACGATGATTGCAACACCCTCCTTGGATTCAAAACCAAAACGTAGTTTCTGAGTCAGGCGCAGGGTCCAAAGATTGTCAAAGGCACCAATGAGCACAACGGGCCCCTCGCGCAACTGGGCAAATGTGGCCTGCGATGCGGGCACGACACGGAACTCCTTGTGCTGACTCTCAAAGGCAGCCGCGGTGCGAGTCAGAGTGATGACATCAGCCAACGCCAGGTGGCCGGAGTAGTGAAGGCGAAAGTAAAGTGGCTCTGGATTGCTGTTAGCCGGCTTTGAATCGAGGGATTGAATGGAGCCTACGTCGAGATTCAGTGCCGGCTCACCAAGACAAAAAGTAGCTGTGCCATTAGCTGTAGTGAGAGGTGCCCAAAAGCGATCAATGGGCTGAACCGGCGGTGGTGGTTGAAGTGTGTGTACATATCTTCCGACACCAACACCGACCGCACAAAAGACAATTGCAGTGAGTGCAAGAACCAGCAGACTTTTACTTGCGCTCAGGCGGGGCTTAATCTCAGGTATATTTGCAGGTGACTCGTGCGCCTCAGGGTAATCATCCGACTCAGGCCAGTGGAAGGTTGCGTAGTAGGAGCCTGTGGGCAGTTCGATGAGCAATTCATGGGCGTGGGCAGGGTCGTAGTAGTACTGTGCCAGGCGCTTACGGATCTCACCGGCAGTAATTCGGACGATGGGATTGGCATTGGCGTCATAATCCGGCTCGCGGCCAAAGACCTCAATTCCGAGGGTTCGCTCTTTGAGATCCGCTTGATTGCCCAGCAGAGACTGCTCAACGACACGGGCCAAGAGGACGGGGTAGCGCTTACTATTAGCAAATAAAGGGTGGGCAAGAAGCCGCTCCAGCTGTGCATGGACATCGGCTGTATCAACGGGGCGAGTTGATTTTGGCTCGGGCCTTGGCAATACAGAGTCATCGGCCATGCTCATCGACCTCTCGCACGTATGATACGTCTCCAGAAGGGGGTTGTCTACTTGATATTTTAGCTTTTATTATCAGAGACTTGAAGGTTTATACGTGGATTTTACCCGATGGAACTTGTCAAGGCAATTTGATAGTTCTACTTTAGGGATGGTCCAGGGAAACCGCTTCTTTTGCCCAGGCGAAGTACACACGCCTGAAGGTCACGAGGCGCCGCTCCTTGAGATTGCGGCTCTCGCCCCTTCCGAACGAAGGGGCGACTTTTTTTGTTCGTGACAGAATTCAGCCGATACCAGGTAGGGAGAGTAGTCTTGGCTCGGTGAGGTCGAACATCGCCGCCGGAATACCTTCCCGTCCGAGACCAGAATCCTTAATGCCGCCAAATGGCATGGCCTCAGCACGCCAGCCGGGTGTATCGCCGACGATCAGCGCGCCAACTTCAAGCTCGCGGTATGCGGTCTGGATACGGCCCAGATCGCGCGTCAAGATACCCGCCTGCAGGCCAAAGCGTGAATGATTGACGGCAGCCAGTGCATCTTCAAAGTCATCGTAGGGTTCAATAGCGAGGACTGGGCCAAAGACCTCTTCGTCAAGGACCTTCATACCGGGTTTAGTTCCGGACAAAATTGCGGGTGGCATCAAAGAGCCTTTGCGCTCACCACCCTGCACGAGTTTAGCGCCGGCTGCGACTGCTTCTTTGACCCAATTATCAACTCTTTCAGCCTCGTGAGCTGTGATCATGGGTCCAATCTCAGTTGTTTCGAGGGTAGGATCGCCGGGCACCATGCGTGAGGCGCGTTCGACAACCTTCCACAAGAATGTCTGGAAGATGGGGCGGTGAATATAGACGCGTTGCAGGCTGACGCAATTTTGTCCGGCGTGATTGAAGGCTGCCAGGGCCGAACGCGCGGCCATCAAATCAATCTCCTGCCAGTCACTGTGAACGATGAGTGCTGCATTGCCGCCATGCTGTAGCAGCGCACGTTTGCGTACGCAATGCGTTTTGAGCTCCCAACCTACAGCAGCTGAGCCTGTAAAGCTGAGGAGCTTAATGCGCTCATCTTTTTCAATCAGCCAGGTTGTGTCCGCGTTGGAGAGCGGCAAAACGGCGAGCGCCTCGTCAGGCCATCCAGCTTTGAGAATGATTTCTCCAAGCGCGAGTGCGGTGAATGGAGTTTGCAAAGAGGGTTTGAGAATAATTGGGCAACCTACGGCGATGGCTGGAGCCAGTTTGTGCGCCACCAGCCCAAGGGGCGAGCTGAAGGGTGTGATGGCCAGCACAGGGCCGATTGCAAAGCGGCGAATTTCTCCTGTGCGTCCCTCGTTGCCTTCTGTGAGATCGAGCGGTATTGCCTCCTCGCCAAATCGCATTGCTTCTTCAGCGGCCAAATCGAAGAGCCGCGCTGAACGTTCTACTTCAGCACGTGCTTGACGAATGGGCTTACCGGCTTCAGCAACAATTAACTGCTCAAAGCGCGCACACTGGGCACGCAGAGCGTCGGCAACGGTGTGGAGAATCTCGTTGCGCTTCCATCGAGGCAGAGCACGGGTGCGTCGCAAACTGGCAACTGCATGCGTGACTGCCTGGCGCGCATCGTTACGCGTAGGAAGGGTTACGTGGCCAATTACGCCCTGGTCCCACGGCGAGCGCACTTCAAATTGGTCGCCATCGGTCCACTCCTTGCCGCACATCAAAAATCCAGTTTGCGTACCAGGCCGCATCTTCATCGCTATATTCCCCCACATTGGAATGATGAACGCTTCCCCTCGAATGGTAAAGAGCATTACTTGAGATGTGGGATTTGATTGTGCAATTAGTCTGTATGGGTTATCGAAATTGGGAAGAATCATTCTGAATGGAATCCCTGGGAAAAGAATACATTTTTATAGCCCTTTATTTAGTGCAGATAAGTGCATCGCAGCTTGCCCCGGTGTGGCGATGAACGATAGACTGATGATTCGGGACCGTGGCGGAGATTTTCTCCGTTCGGTAGTTGTGTGCCCTAGCCCCAAAGCGTTATGGTTCGAACGGGTAAAGAATCGCACGCACCGAAATCAGAAAAAATCCAGTTTCAGAATTCAAAAGTTCAAGAAAACAAAAGAAAGACAGGAGATAACCACATGGCAGTGGAAGAGAAGGTTAAACAAATTATCGTTGAGCAGCTTCAGGTGGATGAGGCCGAAGTTACGCCAGGCGCAAGCTTTCAGGAAGACCTTGGCGCAGATTCGCTCGACGTCGTCGAGCTGGTAATGCAGTTTGAAGAGGCTTTTGATCTTGAAATCCCGGACGAAGATGCCGAGAAGATCAAGACCGTCAAGGATGCCATTGACTACATCAACAAGAATGCAAAGGCTGGCAAATAAACAGTGAGTCGTCGCGTAGTCATTACCGGTCTGGGGCTGATTTGCGGAGTAGGCAACACGGCCTCGGAGATCTGGAGCAATTTACTTGCCGGGGTCAGTGGTATGGCGCCCATTACGGGCTTCGATACGACGGGCTTCCCGGTGACCTTTGCTGCTGAGGTGAAGAACTATGACCCATTGCAGTTCCTAGATAAGAAGGAATCGCGCAAGATGGGCCGGTTCATCCACTATGCCTTTGGGGCAGTCCATGAGGCGATGGAGCAGAGCGGTCTCAAGATCACTCCGGAGATTGCAGAGCGAGCGGGAATCTTTATCGGCTCCGGGATCGGCGGCTTTGAGGTCATCGAGCGCGAACACACGAACCTGCTGAATGGTGGACCGAGAAAGATTTCGCCCTTCTTTATTCCCGCAACGATTGTGAATATGGCCGCCGGCCAGTTGAGCATTCGTTATGGCGCGAAGGGTCCGATCTCTGCGACGGCGACCGCATGTGCGACGAGCGCGAATTCGATTGGCGATTCGGCGCGCATGATCATGTACGGTGATGCTGACGTGATGATTGCCGGCGGTGCAGAAGCAGCAGTGACGCCGATGTCTGTTGGCGGATTTGCCGCGATGCGGGCATTGTCAACGCGCAATGATGAGCCGACCAAGGCGAGCCGCCCTTTTGACAAGGATCGCGATGGCTTTGTGGTGGGCGAAGGCGCGGGGATTCTGATCCTTGAAGAGCTGGAGTTTGCGAAGGCGCGCGGCGCGAAGATTCTGGCCGAGATCGTCGGCTACGGAATGAGCGCCGATGCTTATCACATGACGAGCATTGCCGAGGATGGCGAAGGCGCACAGCGTTCAATGCGCAACGCACTCAAGGATGCGAAGATTCGCCCTGACGAAGTTGGGTATGTGAACGCTCATGCGACTTCAACACCAGCGGGCGATGGAAACGAAAGCCGCGCGATTGAGCTGGTCTTTGGCGAACACGCGACGAGCCACAAGCTCAAGGTCAGCGGAACGAAGTCGATGACCGGACATTTGCGTGGCGGCGCGGGCGGACTTGAAGCGGGCATTACGGTGCTTTCGCTGGTGAACCAGAAGATTCCGCCGACGATCAACCTGGATAATCAGGACCCGCTCTGCACGCTTGATTATG
>DAHXOQ010000214.1 GCA_027364815.1 Acidobacteriaceae bacterium
TCATTGCAGCGGTTGCTCCTCCGCGTGAGGCGGTCAGCAGAATCGCGAAGAGCCCGAGTGGAAGAAACGCGATTCCAAGCAATCGGAAGAGCCACCGAGGATCAGCGCGAAAAAGGTAAGCGGCAAGCGGAAAGCTCAAAGCAAGGAATCGTGCAACGTCATTCGGATCCTGCCCCTCAGCGACGAAGCGAATTTGCTCGGCAGCATTCGCTTCAGGCGAGGCAAAGTTCATCAGCGTCAGAATCGCCAAGACCCATGAGCCCGCAAAAAGCGCACGAAGGAGATTGCGCAGATCACCGGGCCGCTCCATCAGTTCCCAGAGCAGCCATACGCAAACCATGGTTTGAAAATATGCGCGGATCTTCTCGAAGGTAGCCAGCGGGTCAACTGTCCACAACGCACTGGCCAGCCAAAAAAGATAGAAGGCCAACACAGCCCATTGCAACGCGCCGGGTTTGCGCAACTGGCCGGCTTCGAGTATTGCCGGAATTGCAACCAGCAACAAAAGCAAACCAATAAAGCGCGCAATATTTCCAAATGGTTCGCCCAGGTCCAGCGAGTACTCCCACGGCACAACGAATGTGTAGGCGAGAAGAAGCGCGCATGCGAGCGAGCGGAGCATCAGCTAAAACCTCTGCGAGTAAACCATGCCCGCATAAATGCTCACACCGATTGCAGATTGAATCGCCGCATCCACGGCTAGATTGAGCCGTGCCTTCGACATTGAGTGAGGTACGAAGAGGATATCGCGATCATGGACCGGCAAATCAGGTTCCTGACCGTGCATCATTTTCTTGCTGTCTAGAGTGGTCAGCGTTCGGCCGCCTTTTTGCTCTCGTATCAGAAGCGCTTTACCCGTTGCAGCATTCTGTGTCGGGCCCCATGCCAGAGCAATTGCCTGCACAACTGTCAGCCCCTGCACAGGATCAACAGGGAAGCCACCCGGCCTCATCACATCCCCCATCACGTAGACCAAGCCAGCGCGGCTCACCTGGACTGTGTCCCCGGCCTCAAGCTCGGGGTTATGTAAATGCTTTACATCTTCTCCGTTGGGGTCAAGCGCGACCGGGTGCGGCGTTTGCGGGTCGTTCCTATGGAAGATATTCACCAGTCGCCCAGCAGCGGGTGAGAGTCCTTGTGCAGCTGATATCAGATCAAGCAACCGATGATGCACCGTGTACGCATAAACACCGGGACGCGTAACCTCTCCGAGCACGCTTACATCCTGTCCTGCAAAGGCGAGCACCAGCACTGAAACCTGGGGATGCAGAAGCACACCGGCATCCGCAAGCGCCTTTTCAATCGCGCGCGCAGTGGCCTGCTCGGTGTGGCCGACAACTTTCACATCTCTCAACAGCGGCAGATTGATTGTTCCATCTGGAGCCACGTGCACCACCGAATGAAACTCCGGCGTATGATACTCGCTCACATCCAGCACATCACCAGGCGAAAGAGGCGCAGCCATCGGCGTCCCTTGAATTAGGCCTGATTCATTGGTTGCTGTATTTTGCCCGGTAGACCCGGAAGGAGTATTCCAAAAGGTTGGAGCCTCCTTCGGATTCGGCAACGTGCGTTGTTCCTTCGCAGGAAGTACCGGCTGCGTGACCCCTGTTGGAATTCCTTGCGTGCTCGGAGTTGGCGCTTGCGCTCCTGAGTATGCCGCAAAGGAAAGTGCAACGGTACAAATGAGAATCACCGAGAGTGTGCGCGCAACTTTCGGCCCACCGTTCAATGGAGTCAAAGCATCGAGCAAGAGAGCACCTCCCAACGCCAGCCAGAGACTCACAAAAAATGTGATTGCCAAATACAGCGGCAGATCCGGCGTCACCGGTCTGAAAGGCTCATACGCTGGATCAATAATCGTAATGCTCGACGAGTGAATTCCCGCCGCGAGACCGCCTTCTTCGAGCCTCGAACTTACATGCGCCAGCAACTCGCTGCTTGATCGCGCCTCCAGTTGCATCAGCGCATACCGTGTCGTCGCCTGATTCTGCGCGAGGCCAGCTTTAGTACGCTCCATGAGCTGAGTCCTGATCAGCGATTCGCGATCCTCGGCTGTCTGCAATGCGCTGTGAAAGCGTTCCATCAAACGCGCATTTTCAGTCTTGATCTGCGTTTCCACATCAGCAAGCTGATGCTGAATCTCCACCACGCGCGGGTAAGTAGGCCCGTACTCCGCGCTCAACTTCGCCTGCTCTTGTTCGAGGTCGCTGCGCTTGTTGTGGAGTTGCACAAACATCTCCGTTGAAAGACCACTCGCTATTTGAATTTGGGGATTTCCAGCCAGCACTAGTTCAGGAGTTCCCTGTTGCGCTGAGCGATACATTGCCTCGTCAAGAATTCGATCCGAGGTCGCCAATGCCAACTGATGACTCAGATCTTCAACCTCGAGAAGAGTCGGATTGCGTACACTCAGATTCGCCTGGCCGTCGGCCGCAGTATCTGATTTCCCTAGCAGCCCGTGATCGCGCTGAAAATTCGCCAGCTTCTGCTGATCGCCTTCAACGCGCGCCTTCAAATCCTTCAGTTGCCCAACCAACCACTGCGAAGCCTGCGATGTTGCTTCAATCCGGCTCTCGCTTTCCTGTTGAATGTAATCGGCTACCAGTGCATTCGCGACCTTCGTTGAAAGCGCCGCATCTTTAGTTCTGAAACTAATGCTAAGCAAAAGTGTGCGCGGAAGAGCCTGCACCTTCAGCCGCTTTTGAAATCGCTCAATTAAATACTGTCGCGCTTCGGGGGTTGGATTTTCCAGTTTGAAATTTGGAAATTTCTCTTTAAAGCTCCCACTGAATGCCGCTTGCTGGTCGAGCCTGAGTTCGGTAATCACCTTCCACGCCAGGCGGTCGCTGCGGAAGACATTCGCCAGCGTCTCAAGTTGCAATGGAGCAGAAAGGATCGACGCCTGCGCAAAACTTTCCGCCGTTTCCAGCTTCAACGCCGCAGCCGATTGCACACGCATCGCGACTTTGGTTGTTGCCTCATATTGATTGGGCGCAATCAGACAGTAGAGCAGGCAGAGCAGGAGCAAGCCGCCTACCACGCTCAAGAAAAAAATCCGGCGACGCTTCAGCAGCTCGATCATCGATCGAATTGAAGATGAATTAGAAGTTCCCTGATTAGAAATGTGATTAACCGACAAAGGGCGCACACCTCGGTTCCTCAAGCCTCCTTGCCGGCTGAGCCCCGAAAAGAACCATTAGAGCGATAAAATTACCTGCAAGGGAGTGAACATAGAAGTTTGCTTGATTCAAGCGGTTTCGTCAATTACGTAGATCACATATCTTCCTGTTTATCAATTAGTTAGGTGCTACAACTTTAGTTACCGCCGCCGCTTTTGTACCATTCCACAGTCCTCCTCAAGCCCTCTTCAAAACACACTTGAGGCTCATAACCCAAAAGCTCTTTCGCCAAGCTGATATCAGCGAGCGAATCACGAATATCCCCGGCTCTTGGCGCTTCGTAATTCGGTTTCCCTGCATATCCAGTCAACTTTACCAGCGCCTTAAAGGTCTGATTCAGCGTGATACGAGAGCCAGTGGCGGCATTCATTACGCGCCCGCTCACCTTCTCCGCCGGAGCTGAAGCCGCCAGCAGATTTGCATGAACCACATTCTCGATAAAAGTAAAGTCGCGACTCTGTTCGCCATCGCCAAAAATCGTCGGCTGCTCTCCGGCAAGCATCTTGCGGCAGAAAACAGCCATCACTCCTGAATATTGCGAAGTCGGATCCTGATAAGGCCCAAAAACATTGAAGTAGCGCAGCACCACCGTTTCAATCCCGTAGACACGTGCGAAGGCGCCCATGTAAAGTTCTGCCGCCATCTTCGCTGCCGCATACGGTGAAATTGGCTTCGGCAGCATCCCCTCATGCTTTGGCAGCGTAGGCGTATCCCCATAGGCAGAGGACGAACCCGCATAGACCACACGCCGCACACCGGCCAATCGCGCTTCATTCAGTAGATAAAGCGAGGCGTCCACGCAAGCTGTGTTCGTTGCCACCGGATCAGCAACGGAGCGCGGTACCGAGGCGAGCGCCGCCTCATGGAAGATTACTTCGATGCCAGCGCAAACCCGCTTGCAAACCGATTGGTCGGCCAGATCGCCCTCAATAAACTCCATCCCCTCAAGCCCAACCAAGTTAGCCCGCTTGCCTGTCACAAAGTTGTCAACCCCGCGCACTGACTCCCCGCGCTTGAGCAACTCCGCCGCAATCGAACGCCCGATAAAACCCGCTGCACCAGTTACAAGATACATGGCCACGTAAATCTCCCCCACACCACTTTACCGAAGCCGGGGCAATGCACAAAATCCTGTTCTGCAAAAATACCAATTGCCCAGGAAGCAATTGCTCAACAAATGATGCAGTGACATCAAAGCGGGAATGTAATATCAATCACAAATCTATACCCCCCGCGTCTTTTACAATGAAAAGATGGCCGCAGAGACGCATGAAACACTCTCTCAGTTAAAGCACAAAATGGAAACCCGCGAGGCCCGCATCGGAATTATCGGCATGGGCTATGTTGGGCTGCCACTCGCCTTGCTCTTCAGCGAGCAGCGCTTCCACGTCACTGGCTTCGATATTGAACCTGCCAAGGTCAAAACCCTCAACGAGGGTGGCTCGTACATTATTCGCATCCCATCCCAACTGATTCAATCCGCGCAAAAATCCGGCTTCCGCGCGACATCTGATTACTCCGAAATCGCTCAGATGGACGCCATTATCATCTGTGTCCCTACCCCGCTCAATGAGTACCACGAGCCGGATCTCAGCTTCGTCACCAGCACCGTCCAATCCATTGCGCCACACCTTCACGCTGGGCAGCTTATCGTCCTTGAGAGCACCACCTATCCCGGCACCACTGAAGAAGTCGTCGTCCCGCTTGTTGAAGCGGGCAACAAGCATGGACTGCGTGTGGCTCGAACCATAAACGACGCAGGGCTCCATGTCGCTTTTTCACCCGAGCGAGAGGACCCTGGCAATGAGACAGTCGCGCGTCACGATATTCCCAAGGTCGTCGGTGGATGCGGCCCCGCAGCCTCAGAGCTCGCCGCCGCCATGTACGGCTCCATCTTCCGCCGTGTCGTTCCTGTCAGTTCGCCCTCGGTAGCGGAGATGACCAAGCTGCTTGAGAATATTTATCGTTGCGTCAACATCGCCCTCGTCAACGAGCTCAAGCAACTC
>DAHXOQ010000215.1 GCA_027364815.1 Acidobacteriaceae bacterium
TTCTTATGCTGTGAGCGCTCATTCTGGCACGATACGACAATCCCCGTCGCCAGATGCGTCATTCGCACCGCCGAGTCCGTAGTATTCACGTGCTGACCGCCCTTGCCGCCCGAGCGGTAAGTATCCACGCGCAAATCCTCCACGCGAATATTCACCTCGATCGAATCATCAATCTCCGGCGAAACATAAACCGACGCAAATGATGTATGCCTCCGCTTGGCCGAATCAAAAGGAGATATGCGTACCAGCCTGTGAACCCCACTCTCACCCGCCAGCAATCCAAAAGCATAATCGCCAATAATCGTGAAGGTCGCCGACTTGATTCCGGCTTCATCACCATCCTGCAAATCATTCACTTCAGTTTTGTATCCCTGCTGCTCGGCCCAGCGCAGATACATGCGCATCAGCATCTCGGCCCAATCCTGGCTCTCCGTTCCGCCGGCGCCGGGATGCACCGTCACAATCGCATTCATCCCGTCCGTTTCGCCAGAAAGCATCGTCCGCGCTTCAAGCTCTTCAGCAAACGTAGACAGCGATTTAATCTCGCGTTCCAGATCCGGCAGCAATTCATCGGTCTCACGCGCCAGCTCAAAATACGCGTCAATATCGCCCGTGCGCCGGTCCAGTTGCTCCACATCCGCAGCCAACGACTCCAGCCGCTTACGCTCGCGCATAATCGGTTGGCTCGCCTGCGGGTCCGACCACAACTTAGGGTCAGACAGCTTCTCTTCAATTGTCGTTAATTCCCGCCGCACCCGCGCCGGGTCAAAGATACTCCCGCAGGTCGCGCACTTGGGCGCGAACGGGAGCGTAGGCGAATTCTAGATCACTTAATGCCATGGTTAGCTCTTCGATTGACCTGTCTTGTTTGAACTCTTTACTGAACTCTTCTGCTCGCTGAGATAAATTCGCAGCCCCTTGCGCGCGGACCATCCAACAACCACTAAAGAAAGTATGGCACAGCCCCACGCAAATAGATCCCCGTACATTGTGTAGAAGGTACGGTCCTGAATAAAACCGAAACTCGCTGCAAGCGCCCCGCGTTGATGCCGTGCAATGCTCTTCCTGACATAGCCGTTCGGATCAATTACCGCCGTCACGCCTTCATTGGTATCACGCAAAATCCAGCGTTGGTTCTCTATCGCGCGCATCCGCACCATATTCAAATGCTGCCAAGGCGCGCTTGTATCGCCATACCAGCCATCATCGCTGATATTGACAAAGACCTCGCTGCCAAGCTCGGCAAAGTGGCGAATCTCATCGGCAAATACTGCCTCGTAGCAAATAAAAACTCCGTAATAATGTCCATTGATCCTGAAGACCTTGCGCTCCATGCCCGGCGTCAAACTTGAAACGCGGCCAGTGATCTTGTGCGCAAAAGTCATGTACCGCTGAAAGGGAATGTACTCGCCATACGGAACCAGGTGAATCTTGTCGTAGCGTCCAATGCGCTCGCCTGTATCGCTGATGACCAACCCTGAGTTGTAAAAGTGGTAGGCGTGGTCCTGCGCATTAAAATCAATGCCCACATTTCCAACCACCATCGGCGCCTGGACGTTCTTTGCAATCTCACTCAGCGCACTTCGAAACTTTGGATCTGTTTCATAAAACGGTGCCGGCGATTCCGGCCACGCAATCAAAGCTGGTGGCGGCAGATTTTGTTGACAAGCGGGAACAATCTCGCCCTTCTCAAGCTCGGGAATGCCGGGTATATACTTTGCTCCTGCGCATTGATCGCTGGCCAGATGCTCAAACTCCTCCATCTGTCTCTGCCACTCTGCATCATTCCACGCATTCTCTTGGCTCACGTCGAGATCCGGCTGCACCAGCATCGCCGTAGCTCCAGTGGAAGGAATCGCCCGCATGAAGAGGAGTCCTCCAAGGCCAAATGCCATCAACAAAATTCCAGCAAAAGTAAAATTCCGGCGTTCCGCCCCACCCTTCAGCAACGCGCTGCTCGCCAGTAAAGCATTCGCCGTCACCAGCACAAAACTGATTCCGTAAACACCCGTCCATGGCGCAAGCATCGTCAGTAGCGGATTATCCACCTGCGAGTAACCCAGTTGATCCCATGGCACACTCGTAATCCGCGAGGCAGCCAACTCAATGCCCGACCACAGAACCGGAGCCGACAGCAACGCCCATTGCATCGAACCCGTTGCGCGTTTCACCAGCACCAGGCTCAGTGTAAAGAGCCCAAAATACAATCCCAGCACCAAACTGTAGCCAATCAAAAGCAGCAGTGAAATCAGCGGCGACAGGTGCCCGTGAATGTGCATCGTGTCGTAGATCCAGTAGCAATTACCCATGTACCAGAGCACACCCGCCAGGTAGCCCACCAAAAAACTGCGCCTCAGTGGTCTTTCCTTCGCTCCAACTGCGCGTGATGACGCCTTCGCCTCATAGAGCGCCGCCAGAATCAACGGCACCAGGCCAAACCACGCAAAGACGCCGCGCCACGCTGGCATCGGCCCAGCCAACGGAAAGGGCAACTCAAGTAATGCTGCCGCCAGTATTGCCAACAACCATCTGTATTTTTCTAAACGCATACACATTTAAGTCTACCAAGCAAAGGCTGCCCCGGCTTCTTTCACAAATCACTATCCCAAAATCCGGCTGCTCTGACGTACAATCCTCTTTATGGCATTAGTTGCGCTCATTGGTATGCGGGTTCTTGAAACTCTCTTTTTCGTCGGCCTCGTCGGCTCGGCTGTGGTCGTCCTCATCAGCTTTTACGAGGACGCCATTGAACTCTTTGGTAAAGATTGATTCCATTGCCCCGCTAATCGCATTGACATTGATTCTGAATTTTCATGCGTGTTTTCACTGATTTCATTCATTGACGCACCGCTGTCAAGGCCATACACTCGAATCTTGGGTCGAGTACTTTTCTTTAACCTTGCACAACTGATTGACCGGAGTCTACAAGCAAGTAATCTCTGATGGCCACCTCTCGCACTACCGCCGCACCACCCAGTGATCGCGTTCGCCTCATCGTGGCCTCGTCGGTCATGTTGACCTTTATTTCCTTCTGGCGCGCGGCTGCCATCGTTCTCAACGATCTCGGTTCCTCAGCCTTCTATGCAGGCGGCATCGCTGAGCACGCCATCGGAGCCTCTGCTCCCTGGTTCATCCTCGGCATCATGCTCTTCAGCTTCGCCGTCCGCGCCGTCTACGTCGAAAGCTGTTCCATGTTCACGCGCGGCGGCGTCTATCGCGTCGTCAAAGAAGCTCTCGGTGGCACATTCGCCAAACTCAGCGTCAGCGCGCTGATGTTCGATTACATCCTCACAGGCCCCATCTCGGGTGTATCTGCAGGCCAATACATCACCGGCCTCATGAATGAGCTGATGGTCGTCGCTGCTCATGGCAGATGGCTGCCTCCTGCCATGATGGATGTGCATTCTAATCCATTTCAATTCGACCTCAATTACACTTCCGCCGTTTTCGCTGCCATCGTCACTGTCTACTACTGGTGGCAGAACATCAAGGGTATTGAAGACTCCAGCGACAAGGCCATGCGCGTCATGCAGATCACTACCGTCATGGTCGTGATTCTGCTCCTCTGGGGACTCTACTCAATCATGGTCAAAGGCTCTACTTTGCCCCCGCCGCCCACACCTTCTAACCTGCACTTCAGTGATGATGCGCTCGGCTTCCTCAAAGGTTTGAAGTTCATGCCCGTGCTTGGAGTCTTTGGCATCCTCATGGCCTTTGGACACTCTATTCTCGCCATGAGCGGTGAAGAGAGCCTCGCCCAGGTCAACCGCGAGATTCAGCACCCCAAGCTCAAAAACCTCAAGCGCGCCGCCATAGTCATTGCCATTTACAGCCTTATCTTCACCGGCGGCGCCACCATCCTCGCCTCCATGCTCATCCCTGCATGGGAGCGCACACACATCTATCAGGACAACCTTATCGCCGGTCTCGCCATGTACATGGTCGGCCCTCAGGCTCTGCGCATCGGCTTCCGTATCTTCGTCGTTGTCGTCGGCTTCCTCATCCTCTCCGGCGCCATCAACACTTCCATGATCGGCTCTACCGGCGTCCTCATGCGCGTCGCTGAAGATGGCGTCCTCACCGATTGGTGCCGCAAGCCGCACTCCCGCTTCGGTACCAGCCATCGCATCGTCAATCTCGTCTTCGGCCTCCAGATGTTCACCATCATCGTCACCCGGGGCAGTATCGTCACGCTCGGTGAAGCATATGCTTTCGGCGTCATCTGGTCCTTCACCTTCAACGCACTCGCCATGCTCGTCCTCCGTTTCAAGTACAAAGGCGAACGCGGCTGGAAGGTCCCTCCGAATATTACGATCGCCGGCAAAGAAATCCCCATCGGCCTCATCTGCGTTTTCTTTGTGCTGCTCTCCACTGCCATCGTCAATCTCTTCACCAAATCTGTAGCTACCTTGAGCGGCATTGCCTTTGCCGCCGCCTTCTACGTCATTTTCACTATCTCCGAGCACAAAAATCTTAAGAAACACGCTCTCACCATTCGGCAGATGAAAGATCACTTCCAGCTTGACCATCAGGACACGGTCAGCCGCGAGTCGGTCGCCATTCGCCCCGGCGGACTCATGGTCACCATGCGCGACGCCGACCATCCTTTCTCGCTCAAGTGGGCACTCTCCCGCACCAGCACTGACGAACAGGATGTTGTCGTCCTCGCCGTGCGCATGATGGGTGTTGGCGGCTCCGAATACATCGGCCCTGAAAATCAGTTCTTCTCAGAACATGAACAAATGGTCTTTACTAAGGCCATCTCCGTCGCTGAAAGTTTCGGCAAAAAAGTCTCGCTCCTCGTTGTCCCGGCCGGTGATGTCTTCGCCGCTCTCGTCCAGAGCGCCAACTCGCTTGAAGTCGACTCCATCGTCTCCGGCGTCTCTTCAAAAATGAGTGCTGAAGAGCAAGCCTTCCACCTCGGCCAAGCCTGGGAAGCGCTTCCCGAGCCCAAGCGACAGTTCAACTTCTATGTTGTCAGTGAATCCGGTGAGGCGCGCAACTTCCGCATCGGCCCCCACACACCGACCCTCAGCGCCGACGATGTTCAACTCGTACATCGCCTCTGGCTCAACATCAAGCGCGACCCAAGCATTCGGGACCTCCACCATCGCGACATCAGCACCTACGCACTTCCCCGTCTTGCTGGCCAATTCGCTCGCGACAAGGATGATGTGCTCG
>DAHXOQ010000216.1 GCA_027364815.1 Acidobacteriaceae bacterium
CTACAACATTGGGCGGAATACTTACCGGTATCCAGCAACGTGGAAGTCGGATATGCGCATAGGGAAGAAGATTGAGTTAGGGAAGCTGTGGGAGCTGGAACTGCTTGCTGAGAGTTTCAATCTTTTCAATAATCAGAATGTGACGGAGATAGAGACGGTTGGATATTCGATGCGTTCGGGGACGAGTTCAGGATTGCCGACGCTGAATTTTTTGACGGGGTTAAAGCCGAATACGACGGCGTTTGGCCAGCCGCTGGATGTGAGCGCGACGAATTTCTTCAGGCCGCGGCAGTTTGAGTTCGGGATGCGAATGCGTTTTTGAGGGATTGAGTGAACTGATTTTTGCGCTGACTACGAGCGCTCACCCAAGCCGCACGATTTTTCTCGTCTGCTGCAAAATGGAGAACTCCTGCTGAAGACAATTTTTCATGGTTAGAGGGGGATAAATCTACGGTTTATCGCACGAAAAAATCACGCGCAAAAAAAAACGGCCATCCCGATTGGGATGGCCGTTTTGCATTGATGCTTATTCCGCTTGACGCTCGTTCTTGCGGAGGTTGATGAGATCGCCGAGAGTAGTGGTTGAGCTGGAGACTGGCTGACGCTTGTGTGTCTCCTTGTAGTTCTCAACTTGCGCACGGGTTGCCTGTTGAGCACCTCCATCAGTACGGAGGCTGAGACCGACCTTCTTCTCTTCGACGTTGATCTTGATGATCTTGAACTCGTGCTCCTGACCCTGCTCGAGAGCTGCGCTTGCGCTTTCATCGGAACCGGCTTCAGAGATGTGGCAGAGGCCTTCAATACCCTCGGCAATCTCAACGAATGCTCCGAACTGCGCGGTACGCAGAACCTTGCCGTGGACCATATCGCCGACGCGATGGGCGGCGAAGAAGGTCTCCCAGACATCGGGCTGAAGCTGCTTGATGCCGAGGGAGAGGCGACGGTTCTGCGGCTCAACGCCGAGAACGATGGCCTTCATTTTCTCGCCCTTCTTGAGAACTTCAGAGGGGTGCTTGACGCGCTTTGTCCAGCTCAGGTTGGAGACGTGGACGAGGCCGTCAATGCCCTCTTCAATTTCAATGAAGGCGCCAAAGTCGGTGAGGTTGCGAACGCGACCTTCGACTGTGGAGCCGACGGGATAACGCTCAGTGAGGTTCTCCCATGGATTGTCGAGGAGCTGCTTCATGCCGAGCGAGATGCGACGGTCAGACGGATTGACGCTGAGCACGACAGTCTCAACTTCATCGCCTGGCTTGACGAGCTTGGACGGGTGCTTCATGCGCTTGGACCAGGTCATCTCGGAGACGTGAACGAGACCTTCGATTCCCTGCTCGAGCTCAACGAAGGAGCCGTAATCAGTGACGGAGAGAACGCGACCCTTGACGCGGGCGTTTACGGGATAGCGCTCAACGGCGTCGAGCCACGGATCAGGCGTGAGCTGCTTGAAGCCAAGGGAGACGCGCTGCTTATCCTTGTCGTACTTGAGAACCTTGACCTGGATCTCATCGCCGACGTTGACGAGGTCGCGGGGGTGGGTGAGTCGGCCCCAGCTCATGTCGGTGATGTGGAGGAGGCCGTCGATGCCGTTCAAATCGATGAACGCGCCGAAATCGGTGATGTTCTTGACAGTGCCGGTGAGTATGGCGCCCTCTGCGAGATGCTCGAGAGTGGGGGAGCGCTTGGCGTTGATGTCCTCTTCGAGAATTTCTTTGCGGCTGACAACGACATTGCCGCGCTTCTTGTTGAGCTTGATGACGCGGACTTCGATCTGCTGACCGAGGTAGCCGTCGAGGTTGCGCACGGGGCGCACTTCAAGCTGCGAACCGGGGAGGAATGCCTTGAGGCCGATGTCGACGGTGAGGCCACCCTTGACGCGGCTGATGACTGTTCCCATGACGGGAGTCTTGTCGGCAGCGGCTTTCTCGATGACGTCCCAAACGCGGAGGCGCTGGGCTTTCTCGTAGCTGACGAGGTAGCCGCCTTCAGGCTCTTCGCGCTCGATGACGACGTCAATGACATCGCCGGCCTTGAATTTACATGCACCGGTGTGATCGAGGACTTGCTCGAGCGGCACCAGACCCTCTGACTTGAGGCCCACATCAATAACCAGACCTTTTTCGGTCTGCTTGATGACTGTACCCGACACGACACTGTCGCCGTAAGCTTCGACTGCAGCAGCTTCAGCAGCCTGCTCGCGTTCAAAGGCGGCAAGCGCTGCGGAGAAATCGTCCGCGCTTTCAAGATCATGTGCTGAGTGGCTTGTTGCAACTGGCTTTGCGGCCTCAACAGGCTCCGCTGTACTGACTGGAGCAGGTTCAGGAACTGGCGCTGCTTCGACAGTAGATGGAGCAACCGGAATGGCAACTGGCGTGTCGATTGTGGGGGTGGTATCAACGTCCGTGGTTACCGCGGTTGTGGACGAAGATTCGGGCGAAGGAATAATATCTTCCGTCGCAGGCTCAAGAGTAGGGGTTTCAAGTTCAGTGTTAATGGTTGTTTTCTCGGTTTCTGGATTAAGGACGTCGCTCATCACAACTGGCTCCGAAGTACCTTGCACGTTCACGTCTTTCTAACGTGAACGCTGTGGACCCGACTCATGTGTGTTGTACAGTCACGGTCAGGTTCCAGTGTTGCTACATCTGTGCTCGTGCGATTCATGGCGTATTTACGCGAAGCGACAGCGGTGCAGGCCAAGATTTCAGGCCGCGTATTTTGCTGAAACTCCTTGTAGGAAACGCCCGGCAGGCTGCGGCACACTTGAGTAGCAGCCACGACTCACTGCAGGAATCCACAGAGGAAGCTACAGATCAAGAATAGCAACGTCGGCTCAGTGCGTCAACGCAACTCGTTGGAGAGAAAAGCGTTGAAAGTGGAAATTCACGGAAGATTAGCAGTGAATTTGAGGTGTGGATCAGGAAGGATTTTTCATCTTCGAGATGGTTTGTGAAAAGAGACACATGCAGGAGCAAGTTGATATGCAACTGGATTTGTGCAGCAGAGCGTGATTCGCGTGTTGAGTCCAGATTGCTATATGATTGAGCGCGAAGAGGTTTGAAGGCGCATGGAACATCTTTGGAGCCCCTGGCGATATACGTATGTGACGACGGCCGACTCGGCAACGCGCCCGGGAGTGGCGGAGAAACTCAATGCTTGGACGGGCGATCACGGCTGCGTTTTCTGCAACATGATCGCGAGTGTGGACTATGCCATCAGTAATGGAATGAAAGACGAAGATGCGGAAGCGGCGGCTGGAGTTGTGGCGCGGGGGAAATTTTGCTACGTTTGCCTGAATGCATTTCCGTACAACTCAGGGCACGTAATGATTGTGCCGTATGCACATTTGGATCGGCTTGCGCTGTTGCCGCATGAGAGTGCGCAGGAGTTGATGGCGCTGACGCAACGTTGTGAGGGTGTGCTGACGGAGCTGTACAAACCGCATGGAATTAATATTCGAATGAATTTAGGGCGCGCGGCGGGGGCGGGAGTTGCGGGACATTTGCATATGCATGCGCTGCCGCGGTGGCAGGGTGATACGAACTTTATGACGACGATTGGGGAGACGCGGATTTTGCCGGAGGAGTTGGGGATAACGTGGAAGAGGATGCGGGAAGAGTTTGGGAAAGGCTGATTTTTCAGGGATATTTTGCAGAAATTAGAATTAGAAAATGGTATATACTATCGGTATAGATCAAGGTGAGGTGCACAATGGCTCCAAAGAAACAAGTAGCAGCAAAAGAGGCCTTGGCTAAACTCTTCATGAATGGGCGCAGTCAGGCTGTGCGCTTGCCTAAGGAGTTTCGCTTAGAGGGGAAGGCTGTGCGTGTGAGCCGCATGGGTACAAGCGTTGTGCTGGAACCTATTGTGACGACTCGCAAGGAGAGCGTTAAGGAATGGTTTGCACGACTCGATGCTATCGGTGGTGACCCGATTTTCCCTGAAGGACGCAAGCAGAATCTTGCACCAATTCGTGAGTACTTCAAATGAACTACCTGCTCGACTCGAACGTTTGCATTGCATTGATCAACGGCACATCGAGCAAAGTGCGCACGCGTTATGAACAGGCTTCAAACCATGCGGCCAAATTTGCGACATCGTCCATCGTTGTGCATGAACTTTGGTACGGCGTGGCCAAGAGTGAGCGCGTTCAGGAAAACGCATTCCGTTTAACAGAGTTTTTAGCGAGGAATCTTGCGGTGCTCGCGTTTACCGTTGAGGATGCACGAGTTGCAGGAGAGATTCGCGCTGAACTTGAACGCAGAGGAAAGCGAATCGGCGAGTATGACACGCTCATCGCTGGACAAGCACTTGCAAGGAATTTAGTGATGGTAACGGCGAATACGAGAGAGTTTGGAAGGGTACATGGATTGAAGTTTGAGGATTGGACACTTTAACTATTTTTAGAACTGCTGACTTTTTTACAGTATTTACGTAATCCTCTTTCACTTGGCTCCCCGTTGAATGACTCCGCAAAACTATAGGCAGCAGCACTCAGATCCCAGACAGCCGTGAGTCTGTCTCCGACAGACAAGCTTTGCCAATAACGATAATTTTCTGCGTCTTGCTTGGCGGTGTCGGTGACTCGACGGATTGTCTTGTCCATGGCCATGAATTGATCCCATTTGGTGAAGAACCCCAGGTCTCAAACGCGAGACCTGGGGCACCCGTTCATCTTTTAGTGATTCAGCTTTTACTGCAACAAGGTTGGTTCGTCGTCTTTTAGTTCTTCGGGTGGGATGATGACGGCGGCGGCGACTTTGTCTTCGGCTTCGAGGTTGAGTAGACGGACGCCCTGGGTGGCGCGGCCGGCGGAGCGAACGGTCTTGGTGTCAATGCGTATGATTTTGCCCCATTGGCTGATGACCATGAGCTCGCTGGTGTCGTCGACGAGCTGGATGGAAGAGACGCGACCGATGCGCGGAGTGACGGCCATGTTCTTGACGCCCTTGCCGCCGCGGGTTTGCAAGCGGTACTCGTTGACATCGGTGCGTTTGCCGAAACCGTTCTCGGTGACACTCAAGATGCGGTATTCGCCTTCACCGTGCTTGCTGGGAGTGATGGCGACGCCGATGACGTAATCGTTTTTGGCGAGGTCGATACCGCGGACGCCGTAAGCGGGACGGCCCATGGAGCGGACGTCGTTCT
>DAHXOQ010000217.1 GCA_027364815.1 Acidobacteriaceae bacterium
CAGCGAACCAGCTGGGGCCATAGTAGCCATAAGGTGCGCAGGCATAAGGGTAATAGGAGTAGTACCCCCAATCGCAAACCGGCGGAACTCCAACATCGTCTCCAATTCCAACTCCAACCGCAATCTGTGCGTTCGCTGTAGTGGAAAGTGGAAGAGTAAACGCCGCAACCACAAGCACCAACAGTACCAGGCGAAGTTTGTTCATAATTCCTCCTCGTGCCATCCCGGCTTTTCAGCTCAGGTTTCTCTGGGCCTAACCCCTGAGAGCACTTACCGGACCCAACCGGCTTCTATTAACTAGGACAGCAATCCCAGCAATAAGTTGCGGCCTGGTTAAAAGAATCCCACCAACCAAGTCTTTTCGCAAGTATTTCTTCGAATGTAGACGGATTTCAACCGCAAACGTCTCTCTCAACGCACTTTATAGACTGCTGAAAATCAAAGGGCCGGGGGCGACTGCTCGACCGCAGGTGGTAGCCTGAATCATAAAGACTATGTTCGTACAGCACCAACACGTTCACTTCATTGGTATTGGCGGCATCGGTATGAGCGGAATAGCCGAAATCCTCCTCAGCCTGGGCATGCGTGTCTCCGGTTCCGACCAGCGCCGCACCCCCATCACCGACCGCCTCACCACCCTCGGGGCCACTATTTTCGAGGGTCATAGCGCTGAGAACATCGCCGGAGCCACTGTCGTCGTCACCAGCTCTGCCGTCAGCCCCGTCAACCCTGAAGTCCTTGAAGCACGCGCCAGTAAAATACCCGTCATTCAACGCGCTGAAATGCTTGCCGAGCTCATGCGTCTTAAGTACGGCATTGCCATCGCAGGAATGCACGGCAAAACCACGACTACTTCCATGGTCGCTTCAGTCCTCGCCGCTGGAGGTCTCGATCCAACGGTAGTTGTTGGCGGTCGTGTTGACGCACTCGGCTCCAACGCCAAACTTGGCACCACGCAGTACCTCGTCGCCGAAGCCGATGAAAGCGACCGCTCCTTCCTCAAGCTCTCGCCCATCCTCGCCGTCGTTACCAATCTCGATCGCGAGCACATGGATTGCTACCGTGACATGGCCGACGTTGAAACCGCTTACCTCGCCTTCATGGACAAGGTCCCATTCTATGGCGCAGTCACGGCCTGCATCGACAATCCCGCACTCGCATCCATACTTCCGCGCGCCCATCGCCGCATCTTCACATATGGATTGAGTGAAGCCGCCGACTATCGCATCGATATTCTTCCGCGCGAAATATCAACAGACGCATGCAGCCCCGCCTACTCGCAATTTCAAATTACAATCGCTGGCCAACTGGGCAATGTCGTCCTGGGGCCCTTCACGCTCCACGTTCCCGGCCATCACAACGTTCTCAATGCCACAGCGGCCATCGCTATCGCCCATCAACTTGAAGTCGACCCTCAACTCATTCGCATCGGCATCGCCAGCTTCCGAGGCGTCGAGCGCCGCTTCCAGTTACGCGGAAAAGTTCACGGCGTCACTGTCGTCGATGATTACGGCCATCACCCCACCGAAATTCTCGCCACCCTCGCCGCGGCCCGCGAGTGCGGATTCAAAAAAATCCATGTCGTCTTTCAGCCTCACCGCTTCACGCGTACCGCCGACCTTCTCGACGAAATCACCACCGCATTTACTGACGCCGATTCGCTTGTCCTTCTGCCTATCTACGCAGCCAGCGAAGCCCCTATCCCCGGCGTGAATTCAGAATTATTAGCCGAGCACATACGCACTGCAGACACTACTATTCAAATTTCTCAAGCCAAAGATTTTTCAAGTGCAGTCGCTCAGATTGTCTCACTTGCCCGTGAAGGCGACCTCATCATGACCTTAGGCGCTGGCTCCGTCAGCCAACTTGGCCCACTGATTCTCGATACATTGGAAGAGCGACAATAGGGAAGTGGCCCAGATGTAACGGGTATGTGCGCCTCAATAGATCCCGCCATAATTTTGCATGGAAATGATCTTTCCGTTTTTCACCAGGATCGAATGACTCACCCCATCCCCCGACCAACTCTTCAAATTAAATCCATGTCCTGGTGGAACCGTCTGCACCCTCACATTCGAAAAAGTCAGCGGTTTGTTAGTGTCCAAAATCTCGGCCTGTTTCAAAGGTTCAATAAAATATGCCGCACCATGCCCCACTACCGTTGCTTCTCCATCGGGTTCCAGTAGAACCGCGCCCGTCTGCTCGACGCCGATACCGCGAACCTTTTCTTGTTTCGCATTCAGCCTCGCCAGAAACACCAGCAGTCTTCCCATTCGGTCGCGGGTGGCAAAGTGCGTATCCGTAATTACCCCACTCAAAATCGGAATCTTCAAAAATCCCTCTACCAACGTCACGCGTGGATCAAACGGATTCTCCAGCACCCTCTTGCTATCCAAATCCTTGTCCGTTGGCTTGTCCCCTTGCGCTGTATATGCCCACTCGCCCATCACAGCCAGCCCCGCGCTCGTTCCTCCCAACGGCACACCGCGTTCAATCGCCTTATTCAACTCCACCTGTACGGGCGTACCCGACCAATCATTCAAATAATTTGATTGATCCCCACCTGAAATAAAAATCGCGTGCGCCTCTCGAATCCTCTGCGCCACAAACGGATCACCCGCCGCCTCGCGATTCGGAATCACAATTGTCGCCACCGAATTCAAGTGGCAGATCTTCTGAATATACGGGTTATATTCATTTGTTTCTGTTGCCCGCAGCACCAGCAAATCCCCGCCATTCGCGCGCGCGCAAAGCCACTTGAATGCCTCATCCAGATCCTCGCCCCCTCCCATCAGCGCATATCCTGCCACAGGCTTTGCAGTTGCATCCTGCGCATTCCCAACGCGGTAGTACTGGTACGTAGGTTTTGGCTGTGTGGCCAGTTTTGGCTTTGTGGGAGGCTTCGCCTTCTGCCTTTGCCCTTCAATAACCATGCCGGTTGTGCAAAAAGCTCCCGCCACAACCACGATCACAAAAACTCTTCCAACCAGTCTCGTCCGCCACAAAATTCCACTCATCATCTGGGAAGCATAATGCATTTCATCTCGAAATCAGTCACAAAAACTCCAATTCCATCCGGTTAAACCACTCCGCTTCCGTTACCTCGTGGATACCCCCTAAGTCTTTGTTGAAAAAGCTCTTCCATCTGTCGCTAAAATCAAAGCTGGCGAATCTCACGACCTTGCTCAGGCGTGAACAATCAAGGTAATTTCAAAAATCGCAAGCTTCTATGGGAAGAACTGGCTCCCTCACCGGAACTGCGTCAACACGCAGGTCCTGATTCAGGCGCCTACACTTCTATCCCCACCGCAGACGCAACCCCTCTGCGCCCACTGAAACCACGTCTCGGCTTTGCCCGCCGCACCACTGAAAATCTTGAGCCCGCTCAATCGCATGAGCCTCTTCCTCAATTCGATGACGATGCTGACTTCCGTCCGCGCCGCATCCGTTGGCGTCCGCGTACCACTGCAGGTTGGGCTCTCATCGCTATCGCCGTGCTTCTCATCTTCGGCGCCGTCACTACGGGCGCCATCGTTCTCCGCCGCCAGATCCTTGCCAATAATCGCTTCAATCTCGCCACGGCCAACAATCTCCAGATGACCGGAGCCACTGAAGTCAGCAAGACGGAACTTTTTCCTGTCTTTAAGCAGGACATCGGCCACAACGTCTTCCAGATACCTCTCAGTGCGCGCCGCAAAGAGCTTGAGCAGATCTCCTGGGTGCAGCGTGCAACCGTGATGCGCGTCCTTCCCAATCAACTACGCGTCTCTGTCGTTGAGCGCACACCCGTCGCCTTTGTCCGCTCCACGCCTGAAGACCAGCAGATCGGCCTCGTCGATGCAGACGGCGTCCTGCTCAAGTTGCCCGCATCGCTCGTCTCCCAGCGCCATTACTCATTCCCTGTGGTCACTGGTGTCGACGCTAAGGATTCACTCGCCGAGCGCCACAAACGCATGGTTGTGTACATGCGCCTGATTCGCGAACTCGACTCCGGCAATCGCAAATTCTCTGAGCAGATCTCAGAGATCGACCTGCGCGATCCCAATGATGCGCGCGTTCTGATGCCTGAAGCCGGCGCTGACATTCTCGCCCACTTCGGCTCAGACCATTTCCTGGAGCGCTACCAGACTTACCAGTCACACATCGCCGAGTGGCGTCAGCAGTATCCAAAACTGTCCACCGTCGACCTGCGTTATGAGCAGCAAGTCATCCTGCGCCAGTCGGACGATTCCTCCGCAGCCGCGCCTCATCCTGATCAACTCGCCGCGGCTCAGTCCACGCAACCCACGCAAACTGCCCAGCTTGCGCTAACCACCGAGCCCGCTCAACCTGCCTCAAAGTCGCCTGAGCCGAAGCATGGCCAGAAGTCTGATTCAATGCCCGTGTTGAATGCTTCGGTCACTTCGGCACCGAAAATGCCTGACCACCAAAGTGTTACAAAGAATTCGACGCCATCAAAAAACGATTCGACTAAATCAGAAAAACCCTCGCCAACTTCAGCAAAAGTCTCCATAGCTCCTTCAAATCCGGCACAGAATTTGGCAAAATCTACTCATGATTCCCCAAAAGTAATCGATGCAACGACTTCCAATAGCAGTACAATTCATCCACAGCTTTCAGATGGCCACGTTGTGAAGACGGTTCTGCCAGTTGAGAAAACAACCTCCAGCAAGGGTGCGGTAAAGCCCTCAGACAATAAAGCCCCGTCCAGCACCCGCGACAAAAAGGAGTCCACGAGTAAGACCAAAGCATCTTCAGCCAAGTCGAAGGGCAACAGCAAAACGTCAAAAAAGAATTCCACCAGCAGCAAGCAAAAGAAAGCCGCCGGAAAGACCAAGCCATCCGTAAAAAAAACGTCAGTTCAAACTACGCACTCCGAGCATCCAACAAACCAGCAGTAAGTAGTTGGCTACAAACAGAGAACTGACAACTGAGAACCAGCGCCCAGCGCGACATTTTAGGAGCAAGAACATCATGGCTGAAACCCTCGGAATGAACGTCACCCAGTCGAACCACCCTCTCCCCCCCGGCGTCAAGCTGCCCATC
>DAHXOQ010000218.1 GCA_027364815.1 Acidobacteriaceae bacterium
CTGCCAGCTCCGCTTCAACCTTGCCGCAGAATGCCGTCACGCCCGAGTTCTCTCGCGCCGAAATTTCAGCCAGATTGTACTTCGCCACAACAGCTTCCATATCCGTATCGAGAGTCGTGCTCTCGCCCACATTCACCGCGTAGAGCATGGGCTTCTGCGAGAGAAACATGAAGCCCTTGATCAGCTTCTTCTCATCCGTCGTCATCTCAAGCTCGCGCAACGGACGCTCTTCCTCAAGAAACGCCTTCGACCGGATCAGCAACGCCTGCTCATGCTCCAACTCCGTCGTCCGGCCCTTCTTCAGATCTTTCTCCAGCCGCTCCAGCCGCTTTTCAATCTGCGTCAAATCCGAAATCATCAAATCAAATTCCACGCTCTTGATGTCCCGCAGCGGATCTATCTCACCCACATGCGGAATCGAATCATCCTCAAATGCCCTCAGCACATGTATCAGCGCGTCAACCGGCCTCAGCGCCGTCAGAAACGCTGTCTCCTTGAGCGCCTCAGCACCCACAGCAGCCACATCCACGTACTCCACCTGTGCGTACACCGTGCGCCGCGTCTTGGCCATCACGGCCAGCTTGTCCAGCCGCTCGTCAGGCACCCGGGCCACGCCAATGTGCGCCTCGCGCGAGAAGCCGCCAGCCTCAAGCTTGGCTTTTGTCAAAATCTTGAATAAAGAAGTTTTGCCCACCTGCGGCAGGCCAATAATGCCAGTTTTCATCGGATTCCTAAGACGCCCCGCATGAGTATTTTGTGCGCGCGGGGCCTCTTCGATGATACAGGAACAGGGACTGGTGATTCGCAGGGCTTTGTAACTGAGAACTGAGAGCTGAAAACTGAGTACTGCTTTTACGCTCTCGTCGTCTCCGCCCGCGCCACCAACACAACAACCAGTATCCCCATCAACAAGACCCCAATCTCAACGCTTTCACTGCGATTATGCAGCTTGTTGAAGTGCATGCGGTTCGGGTCGTCGGCTGGCACACGGTCAATCGCCCCACCCGCTGCAATCCGGTCCCGCTCCATCGCCGGTGTAATCACATACTGCGACAGTGCTGTCAGGCCCAGCATCAGCACCAGCAACGCCATCGCTGCAATTGCCACCCGCGAGCGATAAATTCCCCATGCCGGCGTCAATGCCAGCAACGCTATCGCCACCAGCCCCGAGACTATCCCCGTCCCATGCAGTATGTGCAGTAGTGCGCCAACAATCGTTCCCGCTGTGTGTGTATCAGGAGATAGAGTTTGAAATGTAACTGCCGCAACCACGGGGAAAAATATCTCCGCGCCAAGCCACACTATCAGCGACAAATAAAGCAGCGTGCGGAATAGGGTTTTCATAATTGAATTTTTCCTTTGTGTGGATTTGGAGCTGCGTATCTGCTCAAGCCGCGCTGCACACGCCCCGGAAATGAAGAAGACCAGAGACCGATTCACGATTTTCCGCGTTCCGATCTCAGGTCTTTTCTCTGGACTGCTCTCCAGTCTTCTTTCTGCAACTCTTCGAATTAGCCCTTCTTCAGTGCTCTCTTCAAAAGCACATCAATGGCAAACTTCGCCTCGGCGTAATCCGTATCGTTCATCAAACCATTCAGCTTGTCCGTTTCAATCGCGAAAAGCTCATCCTTAAGTGAGTTGAGCAGCGATGCGCTCGATGTGATCGGCTGATGGACTGCCGGCTGAACTACAGCCGACTGGAACTGAGGCGTTATTCGCTCTGGACGCTCTGGACGCTCTAGACGCTCCGGACGTTCCGGACGCTCGGAATATGACGGAACTACAGATGTTGGTGCCATAGGCGTAGGTGTGCTCCAATCTGTTTGGGTTGCAGTCGTGCTCCCTGTCTCTGCCGCTTCCTCTTCATCAACAACCTTGCTCCCCGGCTGGCGGCGCAAAAGCAGCGCTGCTGCCGCTACCAGGACAATAACCAGAATGGCAACAATCCACCATTTGTACTTGCTCAGCGCATCGTCTTCAGAGTTCGGTGTCCCTATTCCGCCCCCCGGTGCATTGCTGACTTTGCCCTGGCCGCCTTCAGCTCCGCTGGCATCACCGCCGCCCATTCCAGGCCCTGCCTTGCCACCCTGCTGCTCGCGCGGCATTGTGCCGGTCCCACTGATCGTGAAGCCCAGGTTCTGACCCGCCTTCGCGCCCTTGATCGCATACGTCTGCACGCGAGGATCTTCCGGAATCGTTTGATAGGCAGCATCCGCATCTGCCTTGAAGGTGATCTGCTTCGGCATGATCAAAATAATGTTATCGGCCAGCGTCAACTGCTTGGTCGTAAACGTGTACTTGCCGTTGTAGGGTAATTGGTACTGAATGTCGTATACCGTTTCCTTGCTGCCCTGGTTCGGTTCAATCGGAATGCTGTTGATCGTGTAATGTCCCTTTTGATTCAACTTCTCCGGCTCCGTCGTCGTTGGCAAGCCCGTCGGTCTGCTCGCCGAAGCGCCCTTAAGCACCGCGCCGTCCGGCAATGCAAATTCAAATGTGTTCTTGCTCAGCATGGCGGTCGGAGGAGAACTCGCGTTCTTCACAAAGTAACGCTGGTCTATCGTCAACTGGCCGTTGTCCGCTTCAATCTCAACCACATTGGCTTCAATCGAGATTCCATCCACCTTTTCCGCTATGTCATAGACTGAAACGTTCACCGGTGTTGGTGATTGCGGTGCCTGCACAAAATAATGTGAGCCCTGGTGATCGACGCGAATCAGAAATTGTCCCGCGCCCTGTGTATTCAGCGTGAAATGACCATTCTTGTCCGTCGTAGCCTTGTCGATATCGGCCATCCCCGCTGATGGATCAACCAGTGTGACGCGGTCGCCTTCCGCCGGCTTGCCGGTTGTCTTGTTGGTAACCGTTCCGGTCACGGGCATTGCATTGGCTGCGACAGATATAGCTACGAATACTGCGCAGATGAGGAATTTCTTCGTCAGATTCATCTTCTTCCTGTTTCCGAACGTTCTTCTGAGCGTTCTCTCTCTGGTCTTGTATGCAATTTCTGCAAATTACGACAATGCAACCTTGCGCAACGAATCCATCTCGGCTAGCAACATCGCTGTCTCATCTTCAAGCAGCGTTCTTTGCGCTACAAAATCTTCTTCTGGATACTTCCCGGCCTTGTATTCAAAATTCAAATCGCGAAGATTCTCATAAAGCTGAGCCTTGCGTTCTTCAAGATAATCAAGCCGCGTTTTTTGACGCTGCGCCGCAAATGCATTCTCTGGCCAAAAAACATATCCAAATAAAGCTAAGGCCATCAGTATACCCGCTATTAACCCAGGGACTCCAGTCATTATCTTCCCT
Source organism: Acidobacteriaceae bacterium (assembly GCA_027364815.1). Taxonomy (GTDB): domain Bacteria; phylum Acidobacteriota; class Terriglobia; order Terriglobales; family Acidobacteriaceae; genus CAIMNN01. Next base: position 3,313 of record DAHXOQ010000218.1, read on the forward strand.
CCCCATCCGTCTCGTGACGAATGCGCTCTCGCATTGCTTCCTTTTGCGGATCCACCGCTGACTCGTGACCTTGCACCCCTCCTACCACTGCATACTTCTTGCTCGACTTCCGGATAAACCATATTATCCCAACTGCGCCTATCGGGAGCAAAGCAAAAGGTGCAATCCACACAATCAAATTAAAGCCTTTCGCGGTTGGTGCCGCAAGTATTGTCGGCCCATATTCATCGGAGAATGCAGCCAGTATCTCCTGGTCGCTTTTTCCTCCGCTCATGTACTCCGCCAGTTGCCGCCCCTCTGTCGCCGAGCTCTGGCAACCCACGTGGCTGCACTCGCCCAGCAGTTCATTACATCCGCAGTTACACATCAGCCGGTGCGAAAGGTTGTTGTATCGCGCACTCTGATCCGTCGCGCCAAGCGCAAAGCAAAGTGCCAATGCCAATCCCGCAACCTGAAAAACGCGCACAGCCCGGGTCTGCAGTAGCTTCGATCCAAACAATCGATTCACTTTCATGCTTCACTCCTTGCTGCCAGTACAGGGGCTGGCGTTCTGCTCGGAAAGAGCGCAAGAATGGTTCCAAAGATCATCACCAGAAAGCCAACCCACACCCACATCACCAGCGGGTTCAGAAAAGCCTTGATAATCGGCTGACCCGTATCCGGGTTCACGCCCTCGTACACAACATACAAATCCCACAACGGCATCGAGTGCAGTGCCACGCGCGTCTCCGGCTGACCGTTCACGCGATAGACTCTCTTCTCCGGCGTCATCTCGAACTTCTTCACGCCGCCTTTGTAAACATCCAGCATGGCGTAGTCGCTGTCATACTCCTCGTTCGAGTCCTGCGTAAAACCCGTGCACACCAGTGAATACGGCCCGATGTTGAGCTTGTCATTGACGCTCATCTCCATCTCAAGATTGCGATTGAAGGCCGCTCCGGCAAATCCAACCACGATCAGAACCAATCCCAGGTGAACCACATAGCCGCCATAACGCCGCGTATTGCGGCTGGTCAAGTTCAGCATCGATACAAAAATGTTCTTCCCGCTCTGCTTGTGTATCACCATCGCGCCACGGTAGAACTCCGACAGCACTGCCACGCCAACCGCTGCCGCAAGTGAAACGGTGATAATTGCGAAAAAATCCGAGAGATCGCTGAATGGCTTTGAATCAGCCACCTTGATAATGACCAGAGTCGAAACAATCGCCGTCAACCAGAAAACAATCAGCGGCACCACAAAATTCCGGCGGATGCTCTTGAGTGATGTCGAACGCCACGCCAGCAGCGGCCCCACGCCTGTCAAAAACAGCAGCAGAATTCCAATGGGAAGCTCCACGTTCTTGTAATAAGGTCCGCCCACCGTCACCTTGTCGCCCACCACATACTCGCGTATCACCGGGAAAAGCGTGCCAAACAATATCGTGAAGGCTGCAAGCAAAAGCAGTAAATTGTTGAACAGGAAGCTCGACTCCCTGCTCACAATCGATTCAAAATGATGCTCCGTCTTCAAATGATCGCGCTGCAAAATGTATGTAAAAATGCAAACCGCCAGCGTGATCACCAGGAACCCCGTAAAGTAGTACCCGATGCTCGATTGCGCAAAGGCATGCACCGAGCTCACCAATCCGCCGCGCGTCAACAATGTGCCGACTATCGATAGCATGAATGTCGTAAAGATCAACCACAC
>DAHXOQ010000219.1 GCA_027364815.1 Acidobacteriaceae bacterium
GGATTGTGGCGATTGGCTCCGGCGGCAGCTTCGCGCTGGCCTCGGCACGCGCGCTGATGGAGAATACAGATCTGAGCGCGCGGGAGATCGCCGAAAAAAGCCTGCGCATTGCGGGGCAGATCTGCATCTACACCAACGACAAAATCACAATTGAAGAGCTGAAGGTGTGAGCTGTATTACTAATAGGGTCAGTTTAATATGGGTACAGATTTAATCTCAAAATACGAGTTTAACTTTTACCACATATTTCAATAATTTACTACAAGTATTATTGTAAAATCAGTGAGATAAAAGATCCGAAAGGAGATTTTATGACCATAGAAATTCGTCTTCCACGTGTTGATGAATCAAATTGTGAGTCATGCTCATATCCACGACCAGCTACCTCTGTTATTGGTGGATTGCCATTGTGTGATGAATGTGCTGGCGCACATCTATTAGCTGAAAAAGAAACACTGGGTGCATTGTTGGCTCTAATTCTTCACAAAGGATAGAGCAAAATGAAATGGTGCACAGTTTTACAAGCCCGAGGTTTATATATTCTAACGAATAAATCTCCGGCCTGTAAATCTTATCTAGCACACAGAAATGACATATCAGAATTCATCCGTGCGAATCAGATCGTGTTTATTCAAGAGATTTCAATTAAGCCTTCAAACTCTACTTTTTGATCGAACGATGCAGTTATTCACTACCAATATAACCAACCCTTGAGGCTTATCTTGAATGGGAAAAGAGTATTGATTGACACACAACTCGAATTTTATGATACTAAATGAAACAGTAGAGGTGCAGCTTGCCAGAACTTGACATTGAAATTGAAAAAATAAAGGATTTGGTTGAGAAGAAAAAGAAGTTGCTTGCTAACCTTCCAAAATCACTGGAATATTTGCGCCTACATATAGACGAAGAAATTCATAAATTGAATACACAAATACATAAATTAGAAAAAATAAATACAAATGGACACTGGGTCATGTTGAAGAAAGAAATAAATTTAAATGATGGCATAGCTCACGATATACCTCCTTTACCGTTCGCTGTCTCAAACAGGTTAGATGTAGAGCAAAATACTCTGATGGGCCAGCAAAGAAAAACTAAATATGGATATGGCGACGCCGAATGTGAAGATTTACGTATATCTCGTGGAAAATATAATGCATGGATGCATGTTATTCTTGCGTTTATAATTCAGGTTATAGTTACGTTGGCAGTTTTCATCACATTGTTGGATCATTTATTCGGAATTGAGAAGAGCAATGTTTTCATTGTATTTATTTCTGGAATAATAGCAGTTGGACTGTCGGTAATAATTTATTGGGACCGATGGGAATGTATTGAGGCATTCGCAAGCAATTTTTGTACAGGGATTGCAAATTTTTCTATTCTTGTTGCTCCACCTGCTGCATTTCTATATGCCAATTATAGAGGCATAATGAAATTATTTCGTAGATGAGATGAATACGGATATCACTTTCCAAATTCAAACAAAGTAAAATCCGCAGGGGTGAAACATACTTCATTAAACCTGCCTTTTCGGCACCAATAAATTCGCGCCCTGTTACAAAGCACAGTAGCGTGGAGTTTCTATAGCCGTTTCACATTTCAAGTGCAAAATATACAAAAATTAAGAGTCCAAATCCCCTCCACCCCCGTCCAATATATAGAGCATCTTTAGCTGGCACACGGCCTCAAAACCGCCCGCAACACCCTGTTTTCTCAAGCGTTTTTGACCCAATTGTGCTATCCTAAAGACTCTTAAGGGACGCGCACCCAACGTCGCCCCACCGATGAGCTTCGTGCTCCGGGGCGCAACAGGCGAGACCTGAACTGCGCATTGTCCCTTTCCCAGGTACCAAAGAAACCGCTGCTTTGCGGGTGACCCGCGGCGTTCTGTTCGCTTGTGCGATATTTTTCTTTCCTCGAAAAATATTTTTTCGCACATCTGCGCAGTCGCTTCCAGTCTACCTTGCGTAAAACTTCGCCAATCAACACCGCAGCCGGCGACAGAAACGAGCATCCATTCATGGAAGAGAAATTCGGCGACGACATAACTAACCTGATCGACACAGGCAAGGAAAAGGGCTACCTCACCTATGGGGATGTCAATGACATGATCCCCGAGGACATGAACGCCCCGGACGCCCTGGACGATCTGATTACAACAATTGGCACCCAGGGCATCGACCTCATCGATGGCCCCAAGCATTTTGGCGACAAGGACTTTGAAGTGGAAGAAGGCGAGGACGTTGAGCTTGATCTCACCCCCGGCACCCTTGAGAAGACCAACGACCCCGTGCGCATGTACCTGCGCGAGATGGGCACCGTTCCGCTGCTCACCCGCGAGGGCGAAGTCGAGATTGCCAAGCGTATTGAGCGCGGACAGAATCGCGTTCTCAAGGCTATCTCCCGCTCGCTGATCGTCATTCGCGAGATTGTTGCCCTCGGTGAAGACCTCAAGCGCGGCGTCCGCAACGTAAAAGAAGTTGTCGTCTTTGACGAAGAGGAACTCACGGAAGAAGTTGTGCAGGCTCGCGTCCGCGCAACCGTCTCCCGCGTTGACGCAATCAACAAGCACATCAAGAAGATTGCCACGCTCAACGAAAAACTTGAGAAGCTCACTGCCAAAACCAAAGTCAAAGAGAATCGCAAAACCCGCTTCCTCATGGCGCGCGAGAACGTGCTCATCTCTCGCATCGTGCGCGAACTCAAGTACACGGGCCTGGAGCGCAAGCGCCTCCTCGACAAGGTCAACAAGACCGTCGACACCATGCGCACCCTCGAGCGCCAGATCCGCGCACTTGAGCAGAAGCACGACGCCAGCAAGAGCGACGAGCTCAAAAAAGAGTATCGCCGCCAGCAGAAAAATTGCCGCGTCGATCTTGAGAAGACCGAAGCCGAAGCCGGTGTCTCCATTGCCGAACTCAAGCGCACTCAGCGCGAGATGATTCAGGGCGACATGGACGCCGAACAGGCCAAGCGCGAGCTCATTGAAGCCAACCTGCGCCTCGTCGTTTCAATCGCTAAAAAGTACACCAACCGCGGGCTTCAATTCCTCGACCTCATTCAGGAGGGCAACATCGGCCTCATGAAGGCAGTCGACAAATTCGAGTACCGCCGTGGCTACAAATTCTCCACCTACGCCACGTGGTGGATTCGTCAGGCCATTACGAGAGCCATCGCCGACCAGGCCCGCACGATCCGCATCCCGGTGCACATGATCGAGACGATCAACAAGCTCATCCGGACGTCGCGTCAGCTTGTTCAGGAGCTCGGTCGCGAGCCGAGCAGCGAAGAGATTGCCCGTCGCATGGACATTCCCGTCGCCAAGGTCCGCAAGGTTCTCAAGATTGCGCAGGAGCCCATCTCGCTTGAGACGCCGATCGGCGAAGAGGAAGATTCGCACCTCGGCGACTTCATCGAGGACCAGGCCGTGGTCTCGCCCTCTGAGGCTGTCATCAGCGTCAACCTCAAGGAGTACACCTCCCAGGTCCTCCGCACCCTGACTCCGCGCGAAGAGCGCGTCATCAAGATGCGCTTCGGCCTCGAAGACGGCTCCGAGCACACCCTCGAAGAAGTGGGCCAGAGCTTCCAGGTCACCCGCGAGCGCATCCGCCAAATCGAAGCCAAAGCTCTGCGCAAGTTGCGTCACCCCAGCAGAAGCAGGAAGCTGAAAGCGTTTGTGGAAGGCGTCAAAGACGGAATGTAAATTTTTCTTAGTCTTACAACATCAAACAAAAACTCCCGAGTCTCATTCGAGCCTCGGGAGTTTTTATTTGGTTCTCCTATTCAAACGACTATTATTAGTTGCAACCTTATAGAACAGGATCTTGAGTGCGCCTATTTGTTGCCATCACCGACTCGGATTGGTTCGACTATTTGTCGGAGTTGCGTCCTGATGAAGTGAACTTTTGGAGGCCGAGTGGTGCGGCATCATTTAATTCTTTGTCACCAGGTGAGCCACTCTTGTTTAAGCTTCATAGCCCCAATAACTATATTGTTGGCGGCGGATTCTTTAGTCACTACACTGTTCTCCCAGCAAGCTTTGCTTGGGGAGCGTTTGGTGAGAAGAATGGGGCAAAGACTGAAATAGAGATGCGTAAGCGTATTGAGAAATATCGTCGCGTCGAACCAGGTTCGGCTAGCGATTACAACATTGGTTGCATTCTCCTACAAAGTCCTTTCTTTTTTTCGCGCGACGAATGGATTCTTGCCTCAGATTGGCCTAGACAAACTGTACAAGGCAAAGGGTATTTAACAGAAGATATAGCAGGGCAAAGAATCTGGAACGAAGTTGGCTATAGACTGCAAGCACGCAAGTTAGATATCGACAAGCTAGATTTGGAAACAAACTCTCCACGATATGGTCAGCCACAGACTGTTTTCCCACGATTGGGACAAGGAGCCTTTCGTGTCATTGTCACAGATGTCTACCAAAGGCAATGTGCACTCACGAACTCGCATATTCTGCATGTTCTTGATGCGGCACACATCCGACCCTACAAAGAAGGTGGCTCTCACAATCCCAGTAATGGCCTTCTTCTGAGACAAGATGTACATACACTTTTTGACCGTGGCTACCTGACTGTAGCCCCGGATTACCGCGTAGAGGTAAGTGGGCGGCTCAAGGATGAGTTTGATAATGGTAAAGAATATTATGCGCTGCATGGCAAAAATATTGTTTTGCCTGGCAACCCTTCATTCTGGCCATCAACGGAGCAATTAGCGTGGCACAACGAATACATTTACAAACCATAAAAAACGGTAAGAACAATTATGCCTAAATCTCGCTATCTTTCCATTGATGTCCGCAACTCTCGCACAACCACTGATTCACCGGATCCACACCCTCAAGAATCGGATCCTCCGCTCCGCACTGTGGACATTTATCAATCTCAAAC
>DAHXOQ010000021.1 GCA_027364815.1 Acidobacteriaceae bacterium
TTCGACAACTATTTCGGCATGTTGAACCCATACAGGAAGGCGAATGGCTGGAACGTCGGAGATGATGGTGTGGACTATATTGTGGATGGCATTGATGACAAGCTGGCGAGCATCGCAAACTTAGATGATGAGGGCAAATCGTATCCGCTCTTCAAATTAACCAGTACCTGTATCGACGATGAGAGCTCTGATTGGCTGGCAAGTTACGGAGATGTGAATAGATACAACTTCCTCTCAACTCGCCCGATCGTGATGGATGGCTTTGTTCACAATGCCGAAGGATTCGCGAAGAGTTGTGCTTCCAGTGGAAACTGTTCCGGTAGTTTCACCGATCTCACAGGCGAGCGTGCGATGGGCTATTACGATCAGGGCTTTTTCAATTATTACTACTATATGGCATCTCAGTTTGCCGTTTCCGATCGCTGGTTCTCGCCGATATCATCCAAGAGTGTTGACAATCGAATCGCCACATTCACTGGAGGAACGACTCAAGGTCTGGCTTATGACCCTGGAAATGATGACCATCTCCCGCAGCTGAATATTCCGAATATTTTTCAGGAGCTAGACCAGGCAAAGGTATCCTGGAAGATCTACTACTCGGCTACAGATGGATTCTGCACTACCAGTGACTGCGTCGGCGCCCCAAATGCACCTTATCCTGCGACTACCTTTTCCAGCTTGGCTTATTCATATCGATATTTGTATGAAAATTTTTCGCATGATACTTGCGTTCCTCCAACTCAGTCATCGAGTGTAGTTGGCGATACAACTGACTCCTTCTGCATTGATACAAGCCACATTGCCCCACTCGATTCATTCTTCAGCGATCTGAGCGGCAGTACGCTACCAAGCTTCGCCTTCATTGAAGCGGGTTATGGCTTGAATGACGAGCATCCAGGTTCGCCTCAGTCAGTTCTGTTCGGTCAAGTGCAGGTGGCAAATATTGTCAATACGTTCATGTCTAGTCCTGAGTGGCAAGACTCTGTATTCTTTCTAAGTTACGACGAGGGCGGTGGCCCGTATGATCATGTTCCACCAGTGACTGGCCAATCAAATCTCTTCACTGACCCCTCAATGCTGCCGATTGCAGATATCTCTACAATTTCGGTGAATGCGGATAGTTATAAACCTTGCGTGCCAGCTGGAGGTGTACCTACACTGCATTGCGACGTAAGGTCGAATGCTCCGGGCGCTAATTCCGGTGATGCCCCAGCAATTGAGGGATTCGCGGCACAGCTTGGATTCAGAGTGCCGAATATCATCATTTCTCCATTCACACGCCGCCATTATGTTTCTCACACTCCAATGGATCACACAGCGATTATCAAATTTGTTGAAAATCGATTCATTGGCTCTGCGGCTCATTTGACCGCTCGCGACGCCGCTCAACCAGACCTGCTCGATTTCTTTGATTTCGATACAGTTCCATGGTCTGCACCACCAACTCCACCAGCTCCGGTCACAGCAAAATCGCTTGGCTATAATCCATGCACACCCGCTAGCTTTGCTCCTTAAAGCGGCATGATGAAGGTTCTGTATCGGTGACGCAGGTTACATCAGCGGCGGCGTTGGCTGATTCAATCGCAGCCACTATCTGGGCGCAGTTTACGGCATAGAGCGTATCATGCGCCGCGCTTCCAACCTGGTGCGCAACATATCGACGGAGGCTTTCTGGCCAGCATAGTCAACCTGTAAGTGAAACAGATAATTTGCGGTTTAACTCGCCAATGGCGGCAAGTGCAAATCTGAAACCTCTCGCGCCACTGCTAACAACGGATAGCGCCTCAGAAATCGTGGTGATCGTCACCCAGAAACACGATTGACTGCGGATCATTTTCTGCGAAAGTATTATTAGCTGCGGACGAATTGGCAGCTTCGGTTTTGGCTCTTAGATTGGCAACAGTGAGCCAATTGTCCTTCCGAGGCGTTTCTGCAATCCACGGTGGAAGTGGCATGCAAAGATAATTGCTTAACGCTTCGGCATAACCTTCGTACAGAAGGCGCATCTCTCGAAGCCTTTCATAGGAATGACCGTCGCCGCAAACGCGTATGCCACTCTGGCAAAGCATTCCGTAGAGGCGATCATAGCGATCGTGAGGAAGCCGGTCAGGTGCATCAGTGACCGGTGTCAGCGAAAATATTTGCGAGAGATCCACCAGCGCATGGCGAGCCATGGCAAAGGTAAGCTGAGCTTGTCGCGCCTCATGCCCTTGTACTCCGGAAATCAAGAGCGCTGATGTGTCGAGAATCGCGGTCATGGCGCTAATCCAACTTTGGTTGCTGTGCTGGGATCTGAAGTAGCAGAGCAATTGATAAGAGATATGGCTTTCGAGCAATTCCGCCGACCAGCGTTCCCATTCCACAAGAAGTAATGAAAGAGCGCGCTCGCCCCCTTCGTAGGAGTGACGCCGCATCAACTCGGCCGCAGTTGGTGGTGAACCGGCACGCGCGTCTAGCAATGAGATGTTGACTTCACGCCTGGAAAACGCACTGTAGAGAACCGGGAAATATCCCATAACAATTGCCAGCAAGCCGAGTCCACTGCCAGCTTCCAAAATTACCATAACGCGTGCCCATGCGGTTTGTGGCGTAACATCTCCAAAGCCTAGAGTAAAGATGGTGGCTCCGCTCATATATAGATCAGACAAAAATCCCGGTTGCAATGTGGCGTCGCTGAATTGACTGCCCAACGCAAAGAATATGAGAGCAAATCCCAAAACCATTCCTGCAGCCCAGACAACGAGTAAGAAAATCAGAGATAACGGACCGTAAAAACTGAATGCGCTCTCTCGTCGGCGATTATCTCGAATACGCTTTACAAAGAATACCCATGGATTCCATGTCACCGCGTAGAACATTCTGGTGAGCCGAAACCGGCCAGTAGCACGGCGCGGCAGGATGATCGTCTGAAAAGCATCAAACAGCACTGCAAAAAGGCAAGCTACGCCAGATATAAAAATTAAAATCCGCATTGGGCCTCCCGCTCGGAGCAAACTGCAGTTTCCCGCACTCTGTTCAATCACTGTATCAGGGAAACAAAATTCATGGTACGGCACATTAAATTCTCTGTTCAATTTCCGTGTATTGCTACTATCACGAAGAAAGCGCAGGGTTGAAGACTGGATAGCCCAGATTAAGCTACGCGATTTCCAAAAATGGCAGGAATTTGCGCGGCGAAGTGTTCGCACAAAACTGTCTCCTCGGCAATATATTATTCATTGACGGGACATTCAATGGAGAAATCATCACTAACTTACGTTCGCACATGGCAACTTCTTTTTCTGCTTGCAGCAGCAGGTGGATATGCAAGCGCACAGATAGCCCATCCGAAGCCGGCAGTGTCTGCGCAAACAACAAATCCCTTAGCGGTGGAACGCGCAACAGCGGGCGATGCGCCAGAGGCCCCGGGGCCGCTGGCATCTGATCTCTCGTCTGAAGTGACCCATGCCGCCATACGCAAGGCGATGCGTATGGTGGCCTATTGGCAACTTGCACGCGCAGAGAATCAATTCAATCAGCAGTGGACCTATGCTGCCTTGTATGACGGAATGCTTGCGGCATCCAAAACAACAGGTGATTCACGCTATTACGATGCCATTGTGAGAATGGCCCACCGCTTCAACTGGAAGCTGCTGAACTCGCGATTCCCGCACGCCGACGACATGGCTTTGGGCCTGGCTTACATGGAAATGTACACGTCAAAACCTGATGCGGTGAGAATGGCGGATACCAAGGAAGTCATGGACGAACTTATAAAACGAAATGACGATCCTCAAAAATTGCTTTGGTGGTGGTGTGACGCACTATTCATGGCTCCGCCTGTGCTTGCCAGAGTCTCTGCGGCCACCGGAGACCGGCGCTACCTGGACTACATGGACCGCGAATGGTGGTTGACTTCAGCAAGTCTTTACGACCCGGTTGAACACTTGTATTTTCGCGACAGCCGTTACTTCACGCAGAGGCAAAAGAACGGTGAGAAGATTTTCTGGTCGAGAGGCAATGGATGGGTGATGAGCGCTTTGGTTAAAGTACTTGAGGTAATGCCCGCGAATTATCCCACTCGCGGCAAGTACATTGTCCAGTTCAGGCAGATGGCCGAGCGCATCGCTTCTATCCAGGGCGGCGATAATCCCCAAGGAAAGGCCGGACTCTGGTGCAGTGGGCTGCTTGATCCTGCCGCATACGATCTGCCCGAAATTTCAGGGTCAGCATTCTTCACATATTCTTTGGCGTGGGGCGTGAATCACGGAGTGCTCAACCGTAAGAAATTTGAACCGGTGATTCTCCGCGCGTGGGCGGGAATTCTGGAGCACATCTACGCGGATGGGCGTCTCGGATCTATTCAGCCAATCGATGGTCAGCCGGGGCAGTTCAAGCCTTCGGCAAGCTCTGTCTACGGAGTCGGTGCGTTTCTGCTTGCGGCATCTGAAATGGATGCTATGGCCAAACGATGAGGCATAGTTGGAAAACTATAGCTAATAAAATGCGATTTTGTTGTTGAACCACTGTACGGAATTTTTTCAAAACTTCCCCGTCGACGGTAATCTATGAAGAAAGTCGCTGAGGTCAGGTGTTGTTGACCTGATTCCAGCAAAGGTTTTGGATAGGAAGTTTGAAGCCAGTGCACCGCGTAGCCACAGCTTTAGACATCAGACTAAGTACAGCAGCTGTTGAGATCCGGCATGTTGTGCTTCAATTCATACACAGTGGAATCGATATAAGAGTTAAGCGCCGGCCGAAAATACCGTATAAAATTTATGCAGGCGGTCGCAGATATATGCTGAAGTCATCACTTCTTTGCGTTAATGGACTGCACGTGCTGGAGGTATGAATATTATGTTGATAAAAGAAATCCGCGAAGAGGTTCTTGAGGCAAACCTGGAACTGGTTCGTAGAGGGCTTGTGCTTTACACATTCGGCAATGCCAGCGGTATCTCGCGCGCTGAGGGACTGATCGCCATCAAGCCAAGCGGCGTGCCTTATGAGAAGCTGACAGTGGCGGATATGGTGGTTACCGACCTCGATGGAAAAATCGTCGAAGGTACTTTGCGGCCTTCCTCTGATATCGAGACGCATCTCGAAATCTACAAGCATTTCCCTACAGTCGGTGGTGTGGTTCATACGCACTCTGAATTTGCCACTGCATGGGCGCAGGCCGCGCGACCGATTCCCTGCTTTGGAACCACTCATGCTGATTCTTTTCACTGTCAGATTCCCGTGACCGACGAGTTGACTAGTGCGGAGATTGCCAACGATTACGAGAAGAATACGGGCATCGTGATTTGCAGACTCCTTCAAAACCTGGACCCTGCGAGCATTCCCGGGGCCCTGGTTACTGGCCACGGACCCTTTGCTTGGGGGGCATCGGCATCAGCGGCCGCGCACAATGCCGTTATTCTTGAGTACGTAGCGCGCATGGCATATTACACTGTTTCATTGAACAATGAAGCGCATCCGATCTCACGTGAACTCCACGATAAGCACTTTATGCGGAAGCATGGAGACAGCGCCACATACGGACAGGTGAAAGCTTAATGAAATTCTCCCCTTTGCTGATCGCGTCGACACTCGTGCATCTCTCGCTCGTCGACTTCGCCATCATCATTTTTTATTTCGCGCTGGTGATCATCATCGGCATGTATTTGAAGGAACGTTCAAATACGGGCGAAGACTTCTTCATGGCCGGTCGCGAGATGACGGCGTGGGTTGCAGGACTTGCATTTTTGTCGGCGAATCTTGGTTCGCTTGAATTGATGGGCTGGGCCGGCAATGCGTACAAGTATGGAATCCTGGCCGCGCATTGGTACTGGATCGGCGCGATTCCTGCGATGCTTTTTCTGGCGCTCGTGATGATGCCCTTTTACTACATCTGCAAGACACATTCCGTGCCGGGCTATCTGAAGCTTCGCTACGGAAAGGGTGCGCAGACGCTGAGTGCGATTTCCTTTGCTGCGATGACGGTACTGATGAGCGGCATCAATATGTATGCGATGGCCGTCGTGATGCACGTGGTGCTGGGGTGGGATTTAAGCTTCAGCATCTGGATCTCGTCAGTGACAGTTGCGGCTTACGTGATGCTGGGCGGCCTGCGCTCGGCAATTTTTAACGAGGTCCTGCAATTCTTTCTGATCTGGGCCGGAGCGCTGCTGATTCCGATTCTCGGCCTGATTGAGGCCGGCGGCTGGGATGGGATGAAAGCAAAGATGGTGCACAACCTGACGGAGATGGGCAACGCGAATCCGACAGCCTACACACATCTTTGGTCTACGTTGGGAAACTACTCAGACAATCCGATGGGAATTCACTGGACAGGAATTGTTTTTGGTCTTGGCATCGCGATCTCTTGCGGCTACTGGACCACGGACTTTCTAGTCGTTCAACGCGTGCTGGCGGCAAAGGATCTGCGCTCGGCAGAGATGGCGCCGATTATCGGCGCCGGTTTCAAGATGATGGTACCGTTTATCGTGATTCTGCCGGGCTTGCTGGCGATTGCGTTGCTGCGCGATCCCAATACTGGCGCGCTGATGCATCTGGTTCCGGCGGACCAGGCTTGGTCTGCTGCGGGCCAGGCGCAGGGATTGCATGGTTACGACGAAGTGCTTCCACTGATGCTTGCGCGCTACTGCGGACCGGGATTGCTTGGGCTTGGAATCACGGCGCTGATGGCGGGCTTTATGTCGGGCATGGCCGGCAATGTGAGCGCATTTGCGACAGTGTGGACCTACGATATTTATGGAGAGCTGATCAACACGAATGCCACTGATGCTACCAAGGTTAAGATGGGACGCTGGATCACACTGGTCGGAATCATCATCAGCATTGGTACGGCCTATATTGTGATGCACGCGCAGAGCATCATGGATTACGTGCAGGCGCTGTTCAGCTTTTTTATAGCACCGTTACTGGGCACGGTGCTGACGGGCATGTTGTGGAAGCGCGCAACGCGAGCCGCAGGATTCTGGGGATTGCTGATTGGCACGCTGTCGTCAGTCGGCATGTACTTCTGGGTGAAGTATGATCCCGTAGCGGTGAAGTACATCGCGTTCTCCTTCGCGGCGCAGGATCAGGCACAGAATATGTTCCGCGCCTTGTGGTGCTTGGTGATTACCATGATTGTGACTGTATTGATCAGTCTTGCAACCACGCCAAAGCCGGATGAGGAGTTGAAGGGCCTGGTGATGGGGCTGACTCCGCTTCCACGCGAGATGAACATTCCGCTGCTCAAGAAGCCAATCTTCTGGGCTTCCATTGTCATAGTGGCATTTGTGGCTGTCAATATTATCTTCTGGTAAGGAGTGAGAGATGAAAGCAGGCAGCTCAATCACAATCTGGTTTTTTATCGGCGTCTCATTGTTCGTCAATGGAGCGCTTATTCTGGGCGCAGGACTCTACGCGCTCATCTTGGCTCCTGAACATAAAGTGGTTCTCTATAATCTGCACGCCGACATCTGGTGGGGCGGACTGCTCTTTTTGATCGGTGCCTTTTACAGCTGGCACTTTTCACCATGGCGGGCGCGCGCCCGTAACGAAGCGCGCAAAAAGAAATCTTAGCAGCAGACTTTTTCATCAATCATTATTTTTCAGCAAGGGGAACGGAAATGGCAATCGTCGCCGGCGTCGATTTTGGAACTCTCAGCGTACGTACATCAATCGTCGATAGTGAGCGCGGGATGCTTGGCACTGCGGTCGCCGAGTACCCGCTGCATCGCAAACGCGAAGATCCGGAGTTTGCCACTCAATCTCATGCCGACCACATGAGTGCGCTGGTGAAGGCTACACGCGAAGCGATAAAGATTGCCGGCGTCTCAGGGGAGGATGTTCTCTCCATAGCGCTCGACACTACTGGATCGAGTGTTGTGATCGTCGGCAAAAATCTTGTTCCGCTCGACGATTATTACTTGTGGTGCGATCATCGCGCAAAAAATGAGGCGTCCCAGATCACCGCACTGGCCCACCAGGAAAAGCTTGAAGCTATCGAGTGGTGCGGTGGAGTTTACTCTTCGGAGTGGGGATTTTCCAAGCTGCTTCACTGGCTTCGCAACAATCCCGATAAGCGCGATCAGTTTGTCACCGCCTTCGAGCATTGCGACATGATTGCCGCTACACTCTGCGGCATTCACGATCCGAAGCTGGTAAAGCGGAGCATCTGCGCGATGGGACACAAGTGGATGTGGAACGCCAAGCTCGGCGGTTTGCCCCCGGAGAGCTTCCTCACTAAGATCGATCCGCTCCTCGCTGGCGTTCGAGAAAAACTTGATGGTTCTTATGCAACTTCAGACAAAATCGCCGGAACTCTTACTGTGGAGTGGGCAGAGAAACTTGGGTTGCGCGCTGGAATTCCGATTCCCGTCGGCGCATTTGATGCGCATTGGGATGCAATCGGCGCAGGAGCTCAACTGGGCGACGTGGTCAACGTGGTTGGCACAGCGAGCTGCATCATGGCTTATGCTGAATCCGCGCAACTTGTTCCCGGCGTTTGCGGCGTTGTGCAGGGCAGCATTCATCCACAGCACACAGGCGTTGAAGCGGGGCTTTCGGCGATGGGTGATCTCTTTGCCACTATTGCGCGGCGCTCGAATACAACAGTTGCAGCGTTGACGCCGGGACTGGAAAACTACCGCGCCGGACAAACCGGACTGTTGCGCACCACGTGGGACAATGGCGACCGCACAATTCTTGTGAATCCATTTCTTGGTGGAATCACCATCGGCTGGAACATGGTGCACACGGCGCAAGATGAGCTCTTCGCTGCAATCGAGGGAACGGCGATGCACACGCGCATCATCCTCGACCGCATGAATGAGTACGGCGTACCCACGTCGCGCGTCATCAACGGCGGTGGCATCCCGCAGAAAAATAATGTGCTGAACCAGGTGTATGCCAATGCGTTTGGACGCCCCGTTCTGGTGCCGGAGAAAAGTATCACGAGCCTCGGTTCTGCGGTCTTTGCATTTCTTGCGGCAGGAGTCTTCAAGACAATTGAAGAAGCACAAGCAACAATTTGTCCGAAGTACAAAATCTTCACTCCCGATCCTGAGCAAACTGCAATTTACAACGAACTCTACTCGATGTACCGCCGCGTCTATTTCGGATTTGGCAAACCCGGCCACCCAGAAGATTTTTCGGATATTCTTCCAGCTCTTATCCGCATTTCGCGTGAGGCGCTGGCGTTGAAAAATGGCTGAATCCCATTGTTAGACCCATGTCAATCGTTCTTCGCAACAGTCGTAGCGCTTGATTTAGAAAGCCCACCAGGCCACCAGTTCCAATCGCCGGCAATTCGCAACAGCGCAGGGCCGATCACAATTCGAACCAGAGTCGCGTCAATAAACACTGCAACAGCAAGCGTAAATCCGATCATTTTAACGACCATGAAATTTCCAAATGTGAATGCGGCAAAAACAACAATCATGATTGCCGCGGCGCTTGTAATTAGTCCCGCTGTTCTGGCCATCCCCTCTGGAATCGCCTCCAATTCGCTAAGTCCGCTCCTCCTGGCTTCAAGAACACGCGCCACAAGAAACACTTCGTAATCCATGCTGAGTCCGAAGACAATTGCAAAAGTAACAATGGGAACCAGCGGGAAGACGCTCCCAGTTCCGCTTGGGAGTCCCAGTAACTTGCTTCCATGCCCATCTTGAAAAACAAGAACCAATGCACCGAAAGAAGCAGCCACTGAAATCAGGTTCAGAATGATGGCCTTCACTGCGGCGAAGAGTGAGCGGAAGCCGGCCAGCAACGCCACAAGTGTTCCCACCACCACCAGTGACGTTACCGGAATCAGGTGATTACTCACGATCGTCTGATAATCGGCATTGAGCGCAGGAATGCCGCCGACAAGCAGAGTGGCTCCGGGAACTCCGGTGAGAGCAGTTGCGCCAGTCTTCCGTAGATCCCGCACCCAGTCGACCTGATCGCGCAGTGAAGTAGAACTTGCAGGCAACACCTCAAGCAGCGCCGCACGGCCGTCACTGCTGAGAAACGTTCTGTGCGTCTCGCGCGAGAGATCGGTAAGCGAAGCACGATCGCCATCCACAACTGTGGTGATTGAAATGACGCGGGCGCAACGCGGGTCTTTCGCGAGCCGCTTCGAGAGCTGATCAATTGCATTCCAACCCGCGTCAGTTTGCGCAATGGAATCCGGCAGCTCCACAATCAGGCGCAACGACTGAACAACGCCATCCCTATCCATGTGTTCAAGAGTGTGTAGAGCATGAACAGATTCCGCAGTCTGAGGGAGCCAATCTCCCTTAGGCAGACTTGTATCGAGATGCGTGGCCTGCCATGCGAGCAGCATCAATGGCGTGCCAGCGAGCAAGATCGCAAGCCATGGATGTGCGACAATCACCTTTCCCCATCTCCTCCAGCGACTACACGACAAACTTTCCATAGGCCCAGAACTGCACTTGTCCAACTTCGCAGTAAAGGGCAACTTGCCGGTATCAATGCGCTTGCCAAGCAATGCCAACACTGCCGGGACCAGGGTATTTGTCAGTAATACACTCATGCCGGCTACCAGGATTCCGGCAATGCCGATGGAGCGGATTTCAGTAATCGGAACCGTCAGTAGAGCTAAAAATCCGATTGCAACCGTGGACGCTGAAATCAAAAGTGTGCGGCCCGCCTGACGTGCCGCGATGGCAGAGGCTGCGGGTCCATCATGCCCTGCCAAGATCGCTTCACGGAAGCGACTGACCATGAGAAGTGCATAGTCAATTCCCAGTCCCAAACCAAGCATAGTTGCCAAACTCTGCACCAGAATCGACAAGTGAAAGCGCTCGGCAAGTAATCCGCAAATGGCCAGGGTGATTGCGATTGCAAGCTGGCCTACGGCAATGGGAATGATCGCCGCAACCAAACTCCCGAAAGCCAGTAACAGCAAAATAAGAGTGGCTGGAATCACCAGGGTTTCGCCGCGAGCGACGTCTTCAGTACTCGCCTTATGAATGTCGAAATTCAGCGGTGTCTCGCCGGTCAATTCGATTTTGACCGCCGGATAACGGGGACGCAATTGATTTTCTAGTGCGTGCTCGCGGTCGTGAAGCATGGGAACCAGCGACTCAACCGGCCCCTCAGTCGACGCGAGTCCGACGAGAACAAAGGTTCCGCCACCTTTACCCAGAAAAATCGGATCACGCAATTCTAGATGGGAAACAACACCGGAGACTCCGGGCTCTTCTTTGAGGCTGGCTACAATCGTTGCCAGCGCCTGCTCGCCTTCCTCCGAATCCGCAGGTGGCAATCCCTGAACCACCAGTACCACGCGGTCAACGAACGGCGAACGAAAACGCGTATTCAATTCCTGGCGGACAGTTTCTGCTTCGCTGCCGTCGACGCGCGTTGCCGTCTCCAAACGGCGTTCGGCGTGAAATGAGTATGGTAGCAGTGCGATGACTGCGATAAGAACTATCCCGGCCAACCAGTAGCGTCGTTTTTGATCGAGACTCATGAACTCCTTAAAATCAGCACATAAAATAATAATATTATTATTCTACGCTGACCTAGAAGGGCTTAAATGGTCAAAATAAGTACCTAAGCCTATTCCAGAGTCATTCAAGGTTCGTATAGTATAAGCATGCATATTCGAAACACACGCCTCTCCCACTTGATTGAATCTGCTAAGGGCTACGAACTCGCAGTTTTAGCAGGACACAGTCAAAAACTCGCTTTGCTTGGCGTGCTCGTCGCTGTTCAAATAGCCGCCGCTCACCTTCGCGCTCAAGACCCGCGCATCGGGTCCTGGACGCTCGTCTCTGCGCAATCTACGCTCGACCCGGCAAACAAATTGTCCATCACTTCCGGGCATGATGGAATACGTGTACTCATGTCAGGCGAAACTCACATCGATTTTACGGTGAACAAAAACGGGAATGAGACGCCAGTGCCGAGCAATCCCGCCTTCAATCAAGTTCAACTGCATCGTATTGACAAGAAACAGTCCGAGGTCATTGAGAAAAAAGATGGCGTTCTCGTAGCAACTATTCGCGAGATGATTTCGAGTGATGGGAATGAACTGACTGTAACGACGATGAAGAAAGGCCAGCCCGACAAGATCGCCGTGTGGACGCGCAGTGGCGGCGCCAAAGTAGCCAACGACCCAATGGCTGGCGAGTGGACTGAAGATCTCAGCAAAACTCTTCTGCGCCAGGGCTTGTCATATAAGTTTGAGTCGGATGGAAATAATGGGGTGCGTTTTTCAGGCAACTTCAGCTACACGGCCCGTTTTGACGGAAAGCAGTATGATCTGAAGAACTCACGCAACGATACTGTGACGCTCCAACTTGTCGATGCTAACACTGTGGATGCAATTTACCAGCGGGACAATCAACAAGCTCAAAAGGACAGGTGGGTAGTTAGCGCCAATCATCAGCAGATGACGCTAACCACCACAGGAACCCTTGAAACCGGACAGAAATTGAGTGAGAAATTGGTCTTCAAGCGGCAGTAACGGGCGATGCATCCGTGCATGCCACAGAGCTGCTGACCGGTAACACTGCATCGTGTTCACGAGCTGCAACGGAGATGATGCCCTTGCGGTTCATGAACTTCAAAATGCCGCTGACAACATCTTCGAGCGATGGATCCGCGATGCCCCACTCGGATGCGTTGCGGGCCTCTTGATAGGCGGAGTTGTCGTAGCGCTTGAACTCCATCGAAGAAATGTTGTCCACCGAGCCCACCAGAAAATCAAGCAGCGGAAAAAGAAGATCTTCCTTGCGGCATCGACGAATCAGTTCGGGAACAAATTCTTTAATGCCGAAGATTTCAAATTGCCGTCCCGTCATCTTGGTGATGAGGTTGGTGATATCCATCATGTTCGCGTAATCGTCGCGCACAACATTGTAGGTTTTGTTCTCAGTGCCGGGCGTGGTCGAAATGGCAACAATATTATTAGCCACAATGTCGGCGGGCACAAAACTAACCTGGTTGAGTGCATCAACTCCAATGCCGTGATTGACCATGAATGCAACGAGGCGCACCGCGATATCGAAGTTATTGCCGCCGCCGGTAATCGAGGGGCTAACCAGCGCGGGACGGAAGATGCGTACGGAAAGTCCCTTGCTGCGCGCGTCTTCAACCACCTTCTCGGCAACCCATTTTGACTGGCTGTAACCGAAATCGAGAAGTTCCATGTTCTCGTTTCCATTTGTCTCGTACAAAACGCTCTTGACCGCCCAGCCATAGATGAAGGTAGTCGAAATGTAATTCAGATCCTTGGGCTTGCCTTCAAAGGCCAGCTTCAAAATTTCATTCGTTCCGAGCACATTCGATTCACGCATGCGGTCATAGTTGAAGAGATAGTTCACCGTCGCGCCATTGTGGTAAACCGTGTCCATTTCATTGGCAAGGAAATCCCAAACATCTTGCGTCAGCCCCAGTTTCGGGTGGCCAAGATCACCACAGACAGCAACTACGCGCTCCTCAAACATCTGCATCAGACCCGGCGCACATGGACCCATTGATTCCATCGCTGCGCGCAATCTTTGTTTGCCCTGCTCTTCATCGGAAGACCTGACGAGAACATGAAGCTTCGCTTGCGTTTGTTCCAGAAGGCTTTTCATCAGGAATGGCCCGACAAAACCCGTACCGCCAGTGAGCAGTATGTGATTCAGTACCTGGTTGGCAGGCAAAGGCGCAGGCGCCTTCGGTGTGAAAGTGAGCTTCCGGTCATCGCTCATCAACTGGTTTTCAGCCTGGCGCTGTTCTTCACGGAAAGTGCCCAATGAATGGCGCAGCATCTCCAGCGCTTCTTCCGGAGCGCTCTCCAACTGTGCGGCCAGTTGGAAAAGCTCTGCCACGCTCACACGCTGAATCACGCCAATATCGACCTGGCGCGCAAGCATCTCGGCGCCCTTGTCCTTCAGAAGCTCCTTGAGTTCGTGCATGAAAACAACAAGATCAAGCGAATCCAATCCAGCTTCGACAAGGTTGTATGTCTCTTTGCCTGTCAGATTGTACTTGGCTTTCAATTCGTCGAAAGATGTCTTGATCTCAGTTCCAGTCTCACTTACACCGGCATCTTTCTCCCTTGAGAACTCATTGAGAACGGTAAACTCGCCATCCAGCCACATCTGCTTGGTCTTGTGGCGCATGATCTTCCCCGAACTGGTTCTCGGAATCGCGCGCGGCGCAATGAAGGAGATCAAAGCCACTTCCACATTGAGATAATTCCTCACCGCCAATGCAACCTGGCGCGCTTCAGGAATCATCTTGGGATTCTTGACTTCGGCCACAATAGCAAGTGCCGGCTCGCTGTCTTCATGAATCTGGAAAGCTGCAATGCAGCCTCCGCGGATCAGTCCCGATGCTTTCTCTACAACGTTCTCAATATCCTGCGGATAATAATTTTGACCGCGCAGAATAATCATGTCCTTGATGCGGCCGCAAACATAGAGTTCGCCTTCGTGGAAGAAACCCATGTCACCCGTGCGCAGATAGCCATCTTCATAGGGACTATCGTCAACGAGCCGCGCGCGAAATTGCTTCTGCGTCAGTTCAGGATTATTCCAGTAACCCAGACATTTGCCGCATCCAGCGATCCATATTTCGCCAACTTCTCCATCCTTGAGTGCGACGTGCTGCTCCGGGTCCACAATCTTGACGTCAAAACCCGTAATAGGCCTTCCGCAACTGACTATTTGAGTCGAGGCATCAATTTCATAGACCTCGGAAATCATGCGCGCTTTGCCCAGGGCGAGTGCGCGCTTGTTGACGGATACAATATTGCGGCCGTGGAGTGTAACCGCGAGAGTATTCTCGGCCAGCCCAAAGGCCGCATAAAAACTCTCCGACTTGAGTCCATAAGGTTGAAATGTCTCAAGGAATCGGGTAAACGTATCAGCTTTTACAGGCTCGGCGGCCACCATCAGCACTTTGAGCGAACTCAGATCGCAACCTTCCATGCTTTCCTTGGAAAGCCTGCCGGCGCGCAGACAATAATCGTAAGCAAAATTCGGCGCCGCTGTCGCCGTAGCCTGATAGGTATGCATCGTGTCGAACCAGAGTATCGGACGCTGAATAAAATCCATCGAAGAAAAGCCGTACGTGGTGCCGCCTCTGAGCGCAGGATAAAGATAGCAACCAATCAGCCCCATGTCGTGATACTGAGGGAGCCACGAAACAACAATAGGGTTGGCATGGTCTATAACGAGTTCGCACGTATCGAGGATGTTCTCGTGTGTCACTATCACACCCTTGGGCTCCATCGTCGACCCGGAGGTGTATTGAAGAAAGAGAATCTTCGACGCTTCCTTAAATGTTTCACCCGCATATGTGTCCACATAATCTTCCGACACGATCCAGGGCAAGCCTGAAATATAGTCAACATCGACACCCGAGGTTGCGACACCACTGCGGGTAAGATTTGTTTTCAGGGAGGCGTGGTAGTCACCGCTGGTTAAAATTCCAGCCGCCTGGCAATCCTTGGCAATGTGAACCATTTTGTAAAGAGCGCTCTGAAAGCCGCGTGAACTCGGAGGATAGACTGGCACAGGAATCAATCCCGCGCGCACGCATCCAAAAAACGCGCAAATCATCTCCAGGCCCGGAGGATAGGCCAGCAGCAAGCGGTCTTCCGTCTTGAAAAGACCTTCTTTGCGCAAGTGTCCTGCTATCGACTTCGTTCGTTCAATAAATGTCTCGTAGGTGTAGCTTTCAATTGGATTGCCGTTCAGGTCAAGGAATGAATAAAGGAGCTTATCTGGGTGCTCATCACCGAGCCTATCCAATTGGTCCAAAATCGTCTTCATAGTAGGTCCGCGATACCCTTCTTTTGTTGCGGGATTAAAAAGCTTGGTCCGTCAGAAGCAGAAAACGTCTTTCACTGCCCGTACCAAGGTGAGGTGAAAATACAACTTGTCTCAGAGTGGGGGAACTCTTTAGTGTAGACCAATTGTGAGTACATTGGCTAACCGAATTTGTCCATGCACCGCTCGGTCCGGTCGGGTACAAATCCCCGTGACAGCCGAAGGCACAAGATAGGGGGAGTCTTGTGATGCCACGCCTGGGACTTTCCCCCATCCGCGACGCTTCGTCGTAATTCATCGATTCATTAATGTTAGCAGAGCTAGAGTGTATTTTAATGCACATTTCGTTCATAATTACTCGCCGCACTTCACCGGCTCCTGCTTGCTCTGCATCGAATTTCCTTGATTCACCTGCGTTTGGCGCGCTAACATCAAGATTCGACGCTCTCTGCGGCGGGGTCGTCTTGCGCCTTATCCTTAAGACAACCATTGCTAACAACTGGCATGAAACATGCCGAGTGAATTGTGGAGGCACCATTAATGTCCGAATCTGAAGCGGTGATCACTCTACAGCCGGATATTGAAGACTTGGTACCCTCCGAAGCCACTCTCCGGCAATTCGACCGCGAAACCTCCGCCGCGCCTACTTTTCCCAAAGTCCTGCGCCGTCGTCTGGACAGCTACTTCGCCGACCAAAAGCTCTCTCCCAAAGCCGACCTCGCGATGTGGGTCAAAATTGCCACCGGCCTTTCTGTCCTCGCCGGCAGCTGGATTGCAATCTACGCGCTCAAGCTGAATTCCTGGCAGTTTGTTGCTCTCTACCTTTTAGGCGGCCTCGCCCAGACATTTCTTCTCCTCAACATCGCACACGACAGCCACCTCAACGCCATCTCCTCCGTTCCCGCCGTCAACAAGACCCTCAATTACGTCTTTGACATTTGCGGAATCAACTCCTATATGTGGCGTATTCTCCATCATCGCGGCCATCACTCCTGTATCAATCTCCAGGGCGAGGACGATGCCCTCACCGGACGAGGCCTACTGCGCTTTACCCCGCACGAACCCCGCACGCCGTTGCACCGCTTCCAGCACTTCTATGTCTTCTTCCTTTACGCGCTCTTCTCACTCGACTATGTATTCGTCCGTGATTTTGAGTGCTTTTTCTTTCCAACTCACGGCTATCTCAAGCGCACCAAACATCCCTTGCGTGAGTATCTGATCCTCTTTGCGAGCAAAGCTTTTTATGTGATCTATATGCTCGTCTTGCCGGTGCTGCTGTTGGGCAACTCCCCGCTGCTCGTCATCGCTGCCTTCCTGCTCGTCCATCTCGTCGTCGGCTTGTCGGTAGCTCTTGTCTTCCAGACCACGCACACTGTGGACAGCACTTACTTTCCTTCCGAGCGCAGCGAATTTGAGAATGGCGTCTATCACATCTTCGCTACAACCGCCGATTATGCGACAGCCAATCCGCTCGTCAGTTGGCTCACCGGCGGACTCAATCATCACATCGTCCATCATCTCTGCCCATTCGTCTGCCACACTCACTATGCGCCGCTGACGCGCATCGTTAAAGAGACCGCCGAAGAGTTCGGTGTTCCCTATCGGCAAAATTCCACCATGACCCGCGCCATCTGGCATCATCTGATTCTTTTGAAACAATTGGGAAACGAAAACTGATTTTTTACGAACACGCAATTTTTCCAGTCACTCAACCGGTTCATTCAAACATTATGAAATTGCCCACGGTGTTCTTTCACCGTCCGGGTTGCGAGGTTTGACGTTGGCTTCTTCCATTCCTACAGTCTCCCGTTTTCGCTCTTTTGCTGATTCACCCGCCA
This sequence comes from Acidobacteriaceae bacterium, assembly GCA_027364815.1. Taxonomy (GTDB): domain Bacteria; phylum Acidobacteriota; class Terriglobia; order Terriglobales; family Acidobacteriaceae; genus CAIMNN01. The sequence continues at coordinate 17,585 of DAHXOQ010000021.1, forward strand.
TGGTTCGCAACCCAGTTGCAGTTTTCTCCCAGTACAACCACCAGTACGGCGACACATTCCGCTTCTATATAGGTGGCATCAAAGAAGCCATCGTCACGACGAACCCCGCCATCATTCAGCACGTCCTCAAGACCAACTCCGAAAACTACCACAAATCAGAGATTCAAAAAAAGCGTATGGGCCACTTTCTGGGCAGCGGCCTGCTCACCACCGAGGGCGAAGCATGGCGCATACACCGCCGTCTGATCCAGAAAGGTTTCGATCGCAAACAACTCCAGGAATTCTCCATTCTCCTGCGCGAGACCCTCGACGACGCCTTCCGTAAATTCGACGCTCAAGCCGCTCTGGGCCCCGTTGACATCTACCCGCACATAATGAAGATGACCTTCGCCATGGTTGCCCGCGCGCTCTTCGGCGCCAAACTCAAGGAAGAAGACATCGACCTCGTCAGTCATACGATCTCCGCAGTTCAGGAATTCATCGTCCGCCAAACCCTGCAGCCTTACTTGAATCCCTTGTTTGCCGTCAACGGAGAACTGCGAAAGCATGAGGAGATGCGGGCCCGCGCCGATAGAGTTCTCATCGAGTACATCGAGAAACGGCGCCACGAAGCGCCCGGCAGCGATCTGCTCCAGACCCTGATGGATGCCCGCTATAGTGACGGTTCGGCAATGAGCGATGGCCTGATCCTCAGCGAGAGCATGCACCTGCTCGTCGCCGGCCATGAAACATCCTCAAATTCACTCTCATGGCTTCTCTATCTTTTGACTTCGCGGCCAGATTGCCTCGCAAAACTCCGTCAGGAATTTGATTCCGTCCTCAACGGAGCTCCTATGAGTTTCGAGCACGTAGGCCGCCTCGAGTACGCGACGCAAATAGTCAACGAGGCCCTTCGACTCTACCCTCCCTTCTGGATGATCGACCGCATGGCAGTCGCCGAAGATAATGTCGGTGGATTCACCATTCCTCAAGGCTCCATGGTCATCGTCTACGTCTACGGCGCGCATCATGCCGCGCAGTACTGGCCAGACCCCGAGCGGTTCGACCCGGAGCGTTTCTCCAAATCCAACGAGGCCGCACAAACTCCGTTCACGCATATTCCATTCGGTGGCGGACCGCGCGGCTGCATCGGCGGCAACTTCGCAATGCTGCAAATCCTCATGATTCTCAACATACTGCTCAAGAAATACGATTTCGAACTCACGCCCGGACAAAATATTGAGGCACGCCCCATGGTGATCCTGCGGCCCAAAAATGGAATCCGCATGACCTTCACTCCAGCCATTGCAAGCGACCGTCATGCAGTCGCTCATGCTTGAATGTAATCAGAGCCGTAATGCAGTGCTTGAGTGGGTGTGCGCAGCAAAGAACGATAGAAAACGCTGTACAAGATTTGTGACGCACAATCCATTTTCGAATGAGCGGAAAATGCCTTCCATTCCGCTCTTCGTGTTCAATAAACATTTCAATTGATTTGAATCATGAACCACAGCTGCTCAGATTATCTTATTCGAGCGGTAACTTTTCACGCGCAATGCGCCCGGTCTTCCAGCGTGAGTAGAGAAAAACCGCCATCCCAGCTCCAACCATCAGAATTGTCCCACCCACAATCTTGACCAACGATAGCATCTTGTTCGGCTCGTCATCGGCAGGAACCACCGAAAGCAGAATCGTTATACTCGTGCTCGCAATTCCAACCAACCCCAGAAGAGTAGCCACTGGCTTGCCTCCGGGAACACGTCGCACCTCCGGCCCTGCCGGTTGAGATTGCAGCTTGATCATCGCGCCAAACAAAAATAAATACGGCAGAAAATACGCGATGATCGCCATGCTCACCAACACCTCATAAGCGCCGCGCACGCTTGTGCCCGCTTGCCCCAGAAAAGTCACAATAATCCCCGCCAATCCATAAACACCGATCGCCACCCATGGTGTGCGGTAGCGTGGATGAATCCTGCTGAAAACCGGTGGCAAACAATTATGAATCCCTGCCACAAACGGCAGCCGCGATGTGGAAGATAGAAACGCTGCTGCGCCACCCACTGCATTGAGCCCCACAAACAACGCCATTGGCACCAGCAACCACATCAGACCAAGTCGCGTGCACATGATGTTAAAGCCGTTCACAAAGCCATCCGGCCCGCCCACAGCATCGCTTGGCAGCGCCACCAGCAACGCGCCTGTACCGCCAATATATCCAATCGCCATCACGCTGCCGCCAAGCAGTATCGCCCAGGGAATCACTTTTCGCGGGTTCTTGATCTCATCACCCATCGCGCTCCCTGCCTCCACGCCGCCAAAAGCAAAGAACACACTCGACCAGAACAACGCGTTCTTCATCGTCAGATGCGGCGCCAGACTCGCCGCATCAAAATGTGTTGCCGATCCAAATCGCGCGTAAGAGAAGTATGCTAGCAGAATCAGAACCGTCAGCGGTATCAGGCTTCCAAGTGAGCTCACATTGTTCAGCCACTTCCCCGCGTCCACTCCGCGAATATTCAGCAAAGTTATAATCACCAGCCAACCCACAGCAAAGGCCATAAAATATTCCGGGCTCTTTGAAAGCTTCTGCGCCTGCGGTCCAAAGGCAAACAACACACTCGCCGCGCCAAAATACAGCACGCCGGGAAAGTATGGCAGGTTGCTCATCCAGTATGTCCACGCCGCAATAAAACCGTTGAACTCCCCGAATGCCTCGCGTGTCCAAACGTAAAGCCCGCCTTCCTCGGGATGTCGCGACGAAAGTTCCGAGACGCTAGCGGCCAATGGCAGAAAAAAACAGAGCAGCGCGGCAACCCAGACCACCAGGATGCTTGGGCCCGCAGAAGCAGCCATCGCAGTCCAGCGCACGTTGAGCCCGCTGACAATATAGAAGAGCGCCAGATCTCGGAAACGTATGCTGCGTTTGAGTGTTGGGGATGAGGCCATGTAGCACGCAGCATATCAAAGACGCACTACGCAATTGAAGCGAATTCATGAATCATGAGCCGCTTGCAAAACTCCATTCAGAAAGCAATGACATGGCCCCGGTGCGTGGAATTATTAGGCAGATGACCCTGGCGCTTTTTTATGAGCGCGAGGGCGGACAGTATCTCTCTGCTTGCTAAATACTTTGTCGAAACCTTTCAAATCCAACAACGCAAATCAACTCCAACCAAACCTCTCAAACCCGCTCTTTGCAGATCATTCCCCTCTTCTCCTGCAGAATGGATCCATGCGTTCCATCTATCCAAAATCGCAACTGAGAACTGAAAACTGG
>DAHXOQ010000220.1 GCA_027364815.1 Acidobacteriaceae bacterium
CTAACGCGTGGCGCTGGCCGAAGGAGACTTCCGATTTGCGGACGCAGTTCGTGGGCTCTAGAGTGATTTTGCAAAGGATTTTAAGGAAGTGATTGCCATATTTGCGGCCTACCCAGTACCAGGTACTGTCGGCGAGAAGAGCGGCGGTGAGGGCGGCGATAAAGGTAAGCCCGGGGTTCATGTCGCCATCTCTGGTGAGTGCCCCGGCGGCGAGCAGAACGGGAGTGACCGGGATGGGCAAGCCAAGTAAGGTGACCAGGACCCAGCCGAAGATGAGCCAATAGCCGTAAAGCAGCAGTATGTGAGTGGGGAGTTCCATGGTTTTGTATCTGGCTTTCTGCTGAAAAATTGGCTAACTGTTTGTTAGATGTGAGATGAGTGAAATTCGTTGCACCGGGATTCAGGATAGATGTGTAAAAGAAGGAAGGCCGCTCGATGAGCGGCCTTTTCTGAAATTCATTCCATTAAAAACTAATTGGAAGTGCCGTTGGCGAGTTCAGATGCAGGCTGCTGAGTGCGCTGGGCTGTGGTGGTGGTGAAGTAGTTGTGCTCCCAAAGGCTTTTGTAAAAGAGGCCCGTGAGCTCGGCTGCGCGTGGGCCGAAGGTGGCGCGACCGCCAGTGAGGAAAAAGACCGTGACGAGCGAACCTTGAGGCGAATCAGAGAACGAGGCGAACCAGCCGTAGCGGGTTCCGCTGTTGGAGCAGGTTCCGGTTTTGCCGAAGACGGGGAGCTCCTGGAAGTTGTCGCGGAGGTGGCGTGCGGTGCCATACTCAACGGCCCCGGCCATTCCGTCCTGCATTTGAGGTACGAATTTGGCGATGTCGAGTGTGCGCTTAACCTTGGGCTCGAGGGATGCGGCTTCTTCAGGAGTCGTAGGGTGCTGCAGGTAGTAGAGGGTTCCACCGTTGGCAAGAGCTGCGACGAAAGCTCCGAGTTGAAGCGGGGTCATTTGGACGCCCTGGCCGAAGCTGCACATTTTTGCGACGCCGCCTTCAGATGCGGCGATGGGCTGGTCAGGGTAAGTGCCGAGTTGCTCACCGGCGATGTTGTAACCGGCAAGTTCACCGAGACCAAATTGCATGGCGTAGTGACGGACACGATCGAAGCCAAGTTCGCGGCCCAGTTCCTCAAAGTAGAGGTTGTTGGATTTGGCGAGTGCATCGGTCATGTTCATTTTGAAGCCGGCGAGCTTGACGGGGGTGTCGCTGGTGACGATGCCTTCTTCAAGCGCGGCGAGAGCAACAGAAAGTTTGATGGTGGAGCAGGGCTCGGCGCCGGGTGAGAGGGCGAGCTTCTGATTGACCATGGCGAGGATGCGGCCGTTGGCGGGATTGATGACTACTGCGGTGCCGTTCATATCACCAAGAGCTTCAATGGCGGCCTGGCGAACGACTGGATCTTCACCGGCGATGACGTCCGAGGCGGTGATGTCGGATGTGGCGAATTAGTTGGCGGTGAAGCGTTCGTAGTAATGATGGCGGCGATGAGAATAATTGACGGTGCGAACGTGTGTTGAGGCTGCAGCGTGAGTCGTGGTGGCAGAGTTCGATTTGGCTGAAGCGGCCGTGTGATGATGCGCCCTGGTGTGGTGGACCGCGTGCTTGCTACTGGTCTTAGTCGTTTGCTGAGGCGTGTCGGCATAAACGGCAGTTGCCGCCAAGGTCAACGTTCCAGCCAATGCTATTGTTGCCAGTATTCTCATTCGGTAAGGTCCCTTCACAGCATGTTAGGTGCACGTTCGAAAAAAAATGCAAAACGCCTTAAGAACTCTATTGGCCATCTTAAAAGAAATCGAGTATTTCTTGTAGTAGCCGATTAGATTCTTACTATGAATCGGTTCTTGCGGTGGTTAGTTAGATCATACAGGTAAAGCGTTGTCTAAGCTGCAACATCGTGCTCAGCAGGTACTTTTGTTACCAACCCCTTTGTTTGGATTATGCAGGTTAGTTCTGGCGCTGACGTTGAATGTAGGCTGGCGTGTCGAGTTCTTCGTCGGAAATCTCGGTAGGGTTGGCAAAGAGATCATTGCCCTGGACGAATGTTCTTACGGGACGCGACCCTGGGACGTAGTCATTCAAGTGGCGCGCTAGAGCCGGATCTTCAGCCATCTCAGCAAATCGGGGACGCGTGACAACATGGTATGGCTCTTCGTCGAGCGGCTCGGGCTGCACGAATTGTTGCTGCGGCATCTCGGATTGAAAATCAGATTGGGGGAAAGATTGAGGTTCAGATTGCGGTTCTTGGACCTCGGTAATCATGGGAGCATAATTCACTGGGTAGCGTGTCTGAGGGATTGGCCCGGATGGGTCTTGAATTTCAAAGAGCGCATCATTGTCGGAGGTGGAAATATTTTGTGGTTGATGATCTGAGTGAAGTTCGGGCTCTTCTTGAATCGGTGCGACGGGATGGATGAAATGGTGCTCCGGTTGGCGCTCGGGCTCGAAATCTATAAGCACATCATGGGTGGGAGGAATGTCAACAGGAGCGGCAGCGGCAATGTACGAGAAATTTTCTGAGTGGTCTTCTGGTTGCGGGATTTGTGGATTGTACTGTTCTTCATGGATAAAACGCGGAGGAGGAGGCGTGGTGACAGATTCAGGAATTGTCCAGCCGTCGGGATGCATGATGGGGACGGAGGTGACGGGGATGGGATCGACCGAGACAGACTCTTCATGGAGAATGCGTGCGCGACGCTTGGCGCCGATTTCGCCGAATCCAGTGGCGATGACGGTGATTTTGATTGCGTCACCGAGGCGCTCATCCTTGACGGCGCCGAAAAGGATGTTGGCTTCAGGGTGGACGCAATCCTGAATGAGGCTCATGGCAGCCTGCACTTCAGATGCTTTCATGTTGTTGGAGCCTGTGATGTTGACGAGCAATCCACGCGCGCCATCGATGGCACCGGCTTCAATGAGCGGAGAAGTGATGGCGGCTTTAGCTGCTTCAATGGCACGATCATCACCGGTGCAGGCAGCAGTGCCCATGACGGCGTGACCCATACCAGCCATGGTGGTCTTGACGTCAGCAAAATCGCGGTTGATGAAACCAGTGACGGTGATGATGTCAGAGATTCCCTGCACGGCCTGGCGGAGAACATCGTCGGCAACGCGGCAGCAATCAAAGAAGGCGAGGTCGCGCGCAAAGACGAGGAGCTTTTCATTTGGAATGACGATGAGTGTGTCGACACACTCGAGAAGTTCAGCCATGCCACGCTCGGCCTGAAGTTGGCGGCGTTTGCCTTCAAAGGCAAAGGGGCGTGTAACAACAGCAACGGTGAGGATGCCCATCTCAGCAGCGAGTGCGGCGATGACGGGAGCTGCTCCGGTACCGGTTCCACCACCCATGCCGGCGGTGACAAAGACCATGTCAGCGCCTTCAAGGGCTTCAATGACTTTGCTTGAATCTTCAAGAGCAGCCTGGCGGCCGATGTCGGGATTTGCGCCGGCGCCGAGACCTGCGGTGAGCCGCACGCCAAGTTGAATCTTGACCGGTGCGCGCGAACCCTTGAGCGCTTGCAGGTCAGTGTTGGCAGCGATGAAGTCAACGCCGGTCAGGTTCGTGTCGATCATGCGATCGACAGCATTGCCGCCGCCGCCGCCGATGCCGATGACCTTGATGTTGGCGCCGCGATGTGGCTGTTCGTGATACTGAATGCGAACCTCGCCCGACTCTTCTTCGTGATTCATTCTTCCTCCGACCCGATTCCTTCTATTGTTGACAGAGAGGGTCAACAATAATCAAGCAATATTTGATTGCGCAAGCCCGTGGACTAGTAACTTGTGGCAAAGAGCAGGCGGAGCTTTGAACGCAGCCCTCTTTGAGGAGCAACAAAAGTACTCCTGGTGCGGTGCACATAGAGCAGCATTCCAACCGCAGTGGCAAAGGCAGGCAATGCCAGGGCTGCCGGGGTCTGACTAGTGGAAAGCCGGACTGGATTGCCGGTGCGGCACTGCACGCGGATCTGACTTTCTGCGATGTCGTGCAGTCCAGGGAGCATGGAACCTCCTCCGGTCAGGACGCAACCTGCGCCGAGGGCTTCAAGGACGCCTCCTGTGCGCAGACTCTCGCGGACAAAGTGGAAGAGTTGTTCGGCGCGTGGTTCGAGAATCTCGGCGATGCGACGCAGGCGCAGTTTCTGCGAATCCGGATTGAAGATTTCAACTTCGGCGTCCTGCGGAACGGCAGTGACGACGGAATGGCCGTAGTGGCACTTGAGTTCTTCAGCCTGCTGAACGGTGATTTGCAAACCCTGGGCAAGATCATTGGTAAAGTGCTGGCCGCCAATGGGGATGCAGCTGGTGTGCACGACCGCGCTTTCAAAGAAGACGGCGAGTTCAGTTGAGTGAGCGCCGATGTCGAGGAGGCAGACGCCGAGCTCACGCTCATCGGCGGTCAATGTGGACTCCGCTGCGGCAATGGATTCAAGAACTGTGTCAGTGACTTCAAGGCCAGCGCGATTGGCGCATGTGATGGTGCTTTGCAGAGCGGAGCCAGAGCAGGTGGCGATGTGCAGGTCCACTTCGAGGCGCGAGCCGATCATTCCGATGGGGTCAAAGATGCCGGGCTGGTCGTCGAGGATGAATTCGCGGGGGAGAAGATGGATGAACTCGCGATCCGGCGGACGCTCGATGGAGCGGGCGCGATTGAGTACATTGTTGACGTCGTCGCGTGTAATTTCACGCATGCGATTGCCGAGGTCAATTCCATCACTTACGTTCAAGCCACGGATATGCGGGCCACCGATGCCGACGACACACTCATCAATGTTCAGGCGGGCAGCGCGCTCGGTCAATTCACAAGCGGCTTTGACAACTTTGGCAGCGGGGGCGAGATCGGCAATGAGGCCTTTGCGCATTCCGGCGGAAGCAACCACTCCATGTCCACG
>DAHXOQ010000221.1 GCA_027364815.1 Acidobacteriaceae bacterium
CAGGAAGCGGCGGCTTGACCGCCAGACGGCCGCTGCCATCAGCCAGTCTCTGCGCGTTGTGCAGAGATTCGACCAACGTCGAGCGTTATAATCCGGTCGGCGCGCTGCGCGACGTCGTGCAGAACCACATGATGGAGCTCTTGAGTTTTGTGACGATGGAGCCTCCCTCCAGCTTTGATGCGCAGGCCATTCGCCGTGAAAAGGTCAAAGCTTATCGTGCAATTCCGCCGTTGCCGGTGACGAATGCTGTGCGCGGCCAGTATGGACCTGGCATTGTGGAAGGCCAAAAAGTTGTCGGCTATCGCGACGAAGAGCGCGTCAATCCAAACTCCAACACGGAGACATTCGCCGCACTGAAACTCGAGCTTGAAAATTGGCGCTGGGCCGGCGTTCCATTTTATCTGCGTGCGGGCAAACGCATAAAGAAACGCGCCACCGAGATAAGCATTCAATTCAAGCAACCTCCTCTGCTGATCTTTGATCGCATGGCTACGCAAGGCCCTTGTGGTGAAATCAAGCCGAATATTTTGACCATTCGCATTCAGCCTGATGAAGGAATCAGTTTGCGTTTTAGCGCCAAGGTCCCAAGCGCGCCTTCAATGGCCGTCTGCCCCGTCGAGATGGACTTCGATTATGCCGGCGTCTTTGGCAAATCAAGTGCAAACGGCTACGAGCGTTTGCTTCTCGACGCCATGCTCGGCGACCAAACACTCTTCGCGCATCGCGATGGCGTCGAAGTCACCTGGGCACTCTACACGCCTGTCCTCGAAGCCTGGGCCGCCAAGGAACCCGAAGTTTTCCCCAACTACTTCGCTGGCACTTGGGGCCCGGATTGCGCGGACCGCTTGCTCGAAAAAGATGGAAAAAAGTGGAGAAATAATTTGGGCAGTAAGTGAGGGCTCACATCAAATTATGATGAGTAAACTAAACCTCTTTAGAGAGTGAAAGTCAAAGTTAAAGTGTTATAAAGCCATGCAAGGTAGAATTTTAATTAGTGACTGTTGCCAAAAATGAGAACGCAGGCACACACTCGCGATTTGCGCGGGTAATGAGAATGCTGCGCCCCTCACACAGCCACACTGCGATGACGGCTACACTCCTGCTGATGTCCTCGACAATGTTGTCTGGCATCATCGGCCTGGTGCGCGGCAAATATATTGCCTGGCTCTTTGGCGCAGGGCTGCAAACCGACGCCTACAACGCAGCCTTCCGCCTTCCGGATCTGATGAACAATTTCCTCGTCGGCGGTGCGGTCTCCATCACCTTTGTCACCATCCTGAATCGTTACCGCGAGCGCGGCGAAGAGATTGAGGGCGAGCGACTCCTCTCCATCGTTCTGAACTTTGTAATTCTCATACTCGTTGTCGCAACCATCGTCTTGATGTTTTTAGCCGCGCCGTATATTCGCTGGACAAACGGAGGATTCACCGAAGCGCAGGTCGCGCTCTCCGCCCACATGACGCGCATTATTCTCCCCGGCCAGATTTTTTTCTTCGCCGGCGGTGTTCTCGGTGCGCCGCTTCTTGTCCGCAAGCAATTTCTCTACTCTGCGCTGACACCGATTATTTACAACCTCTCCATCATCATTGCCGGAGTCTTGCTCGCCTCTCGCCTTGGCATTCCGGCACTCGCCGTCGGTGCAACCGCAGGCGCATTCCTCGGCGCATTTCTTATCAATGCAATCGGCGCCGCAAAAGCCGGCGTTCGCTACTTCCCGCAAATAAATCTCCGGCATCCCGGCGTGCGTGATTGGCTAAAGATGACTCTGCCGCTGATGTTCGGTTTCTCGCTTCCGTTTCTTGAGCCGTTCTTCATGGGATTCTACGCTTCGCATGGTACGGGCGATATTACGCGCCTCACCAACGCCAAGCAGCTCTTTTCCGCGCCGATGGCCGTGCTTGCCCAGGCTGCCGGTGTCACATCGCTTCCCTTCTTCACTCAGCTTTGGGCCGCGGGCAAGCGGCGTGAATTTGCACTCGGCGTAGCGGACTCTGTTTCGCGAGTCATGGCGCTGGGTTTGCTCGCAAGCTCTGTGATGGCGGCACTGGCGCAACCAATCGTCGGTCTCGTCTTCGGCGGCGGACACTTCACTCCCTCCGACGTGCAACTGACCGCAATTTATTTTGCGCTCTACTCAATTGGCTTGTTCCTCTGGTCTGCGCAGGCCATCTATTCGCGCGCGTTTTATGCGGCTGGCGTCACATGGCTCCCCATGCTCTCAAGCACAGTAATCATGGCCGTCTCCTTTTTGTTTTACGGCTGGGGCTATCGCTGGCATGGCGCTGCGGGCCTTGCGCTTGCCTCTGACGCGGGCATTGCACTGCAGGCGCTCTCTCTTGCGGTTCTCTTGCACATGCGCAGAATGGTCTCGCTCGCCAGCATCGAATTTGACGAGCTCGGCCGTTGTTTTGCCGCCGGCATAACCGGAGGACTTGTTGCCTTCGCCTTCAAGTCGGCGCTCATTTGGGTCGCCGCAAAGCTTGGCCACACAGCCATGGCAGAGACGCGTTGGGCTGATCTTGTGCTTATCGTGATCGGTGGATTGGTCTGGTTGATTTCCGTGGATTGGGTGCTCAAGATGATGGGTTCCGCTCTGCCCGGCGTCATGAGAAAGCGTTTAGGATTCGCATAAAATTCCGCCCTTGCCACAACTTTGCGACAAGGGCGGATGATTTGCTGAAGCAATTTCAAAAATCAAAAAACTAGAACAGCTTGTGATCCGCCATATCCTTGTACTCCTCGTACGCCTTGATCTCCTTAAGCTGTTTCTCCATCTCATCATTCGTATAATGCTTCAGCATTGTCGCCGAATCAGCAAATGCATAAGCCGTAATTCCAACCACCGCTGCACCCAGATTCAAGTCTCGCTGATTGACCTTGTCGAATGTGTCGCTGGCCTTGTGATGCAGATCAAAATACTTGTCCAGCGGCGTCCACAAAACAAACGAGGGCACACCGTGAATCAAAAATGGCCCATGGTCAGTCGAAAACGTGAACCGTCCGTTGTCTGTTGTCTGCGCTGCGCCCAGCGATGAAAGCAGAGGATCGATTGCTGTCAAAGCTTGCTTCTCATCAGCGCGGCCAAAGATATACCACCCCAGCGGCTGCTCCGAACCCGTGTCAGTTATAAAGACCCCGGCGCACTTGTCCATCTCGGCCACGTGGTCGCGCGCATAATGCACTGACCCGATGAGTCCCTCTTCTTCACCGCCGAAGAGTACGAACCGAATCGTCCGCCGCGGAGTCAGTCCGCTCGCTTTGATCGCTTCAGCAATCGCAAGCACGCTCGCCGCGCCTGTGCCATTATCCTCGGCTCCCGTGCCCGGATTCCAACTGTCAAGGTGTCCGCCGATCACAATAAACTCGCCACTCTGATCGCTGCCCGGTATCTCGGCCACAACATTATTCACGCTCACGTTCATGCGGATTTTGTTTTTGAAGCTGAACTCAACCTCAACCGGCCCGTGTGCAAGCATGCGCCTCCGTAGTAGCGTGTCCTCGCGCCCAAGATTCCCGGCGACGATATTCGACAGCTCGCCGTCAAAATTCGTCAGACCAATCATGCTTGGCGTATTGTTCGCCGCGCCCAGTCCAAGAATCAGTGCGCGTGCGCCAAGCCCCTTCAGTTGCGATAACGCATCAAAGAGCTTGCCGAAATTCCTGCCGGAATTCGCAAAAGTCTCTCCATCCACAAAGACGATCTTGTCTTTGATGCTCTCCGCATCCGTCTTTTCCTGCTCGGCAGTCATCGCTTTCAGGTAAAAAACCTCTCCACGCACGCCGCCCTCCGGCGTTGACGGGCTCCAACCTTCGCTCTCAATGTGCAGCCGCTGCTCATGCGGTTTGATGATGCGCCCCGTAGCCACCTTCTCCGGCTCCCACGTCGCAGGAATCGTCCACGGCTCAAAGTGCACATTGCTCAAGCCGAGTCGCGTGAACTCGCTCTTCGCATACTCGGTTGCCTTCACATAATTGTCTGATCCGGTCAGTCGAGGCCCAATCTCATCGGCCAGTTGGCGATCATACTCATAGGCTTTGCCGTCAACCATAAGCTGCCCGCCCAGCTTGACCAGTGCCGCGCGTGTTTCCGGTGTGATTTGAAGTTTTGTATCGGGCGCACTCTGTGATGCAAGTGGCAGAGCCGCGCAAAGTAGAAGCACAAGGGAAGTGATTTTCATATGAAGGATGGTAGCGGATATGTCGCGTCAGTGGAAAGAGTTTTCGGTGGAATGAATTGTAAAGTGAATTTCTCCGAACCACACAGCGGGCTGCCAGCGCACTTGTTCCTAGCAGATGAATTTAAATATTAGTCGCGCGCAGTTGCAATGCGAAAGAGTCGACTTGCGCGAGCCATTGCGGGGCGCAATGCGGCGCAATGGAAAAATTTATTGTTGCCATTCATGTCCAGAATAGTGCGCATCATGATCTTTCAACAGGCCGCAGATCTTCACGCGGCCTGTTCATGAAAGTTGGACATCAAAATAAAATTACTTGCAGCTTGACGCTGCTGAATTTCACCGTCAGCAAATGAAATTATGCCTGGGCTAAAACTTCAGGCTCAGGAATGTGAGTGGTGCCAGCCTTGCTGCCTTCAGGCTTCTTGATGTCGATGCCGCCCTTGAAGAATGCGCCATCTTCAATGCTGATGCGTGCTGCCGCCACATCGCCGGTCAGCGAGCCTTCAGCGCGAATATCAACGCGATCGCTCGCCGATACGTTGCCGCGAATCTTGCCGAGCACAACAATTTCTCTCGCCACTACGCTCGCCGTCACCACGCCATTGCGCCCAACGGTGACGCGATTGCCCGGCAGACTGATGCTGCCCTCAACCTTGCCGTCGATAAAAAGTGATTCGTTGCC
>DAHXOQ010000222.1 GCA_027364815.1 Acidobacteriaceae bacterium
GCGGTGACCATGGCCTGTTGCTGAGTTGAAGAGACAGTTGAAATCAACAACCCTACTCCCAGCATGCAGATGAGAAAAAGTACGGCGCCGCTGAAGAGGACAAAAATGCTGCCGCGGAATGGAACCTGAAACCATAAGGTGCCTACGGTGGCAATCAAAGTTACGTCAACGAGTCCGATCAGGAAGAAAGGCAGCGTTTTGCCGAGGATAAATTCGTAAGGCCGAATTGGTGTAACCATAATCTGTTCAAGCGTACCAATTTCACGCTCGCGCACCACGGCAAACGCGGTGAGTACAATGACCAGGACCAGTGTGAGGCTGCCGATGACGCCAGGGACAAAAAACCACCGGCTGCGAAGGTCAGTGTTGTACCAGGGACGTTGAGCCAGTTCCACTGATGGCATAAGCGAGACTAACTGAGGAGCGATGCGGCTGACTCGGTCCAGTTGATTTTGTTTTGAAAAGCTGCTTGCTATCTGAGAAATATAGCTTGATGCGATGAGAGCGGTATTGGAGTTGGTGGCGTCAACGATGACCTGCACCGGGGCAGTCTCTCCCTTGCGCAGCTTTTGCGCAAAGCCGGCATCGATCTCAATGCCGATCATCGCATCGCCGCGTTGAATAATCTCACCAAGTTCGCCCGATGAAGTCAGTTGCCGCTTCACATTAAAGTATGGACTGGCGGTAAAACGTGAGATCAGTTCGCGACTCTCCTGGCTATGGTCCAGATCAAGCACTACGGCCGGCACATTCTTGATTTCGAAGGTGGCTGCGTAACCGAAAACGAGCATCTGCACAATTGGCGGAATTATGAGCACGAAGCGCGTGCGCTTGTCGCGGAAGACCTGGATGAACTCCTTGATCAGCATTTGTTTGATTCGAGCGAACATGTTTACTCCGTTAATCCAGTCTCTTATGGAAGCTGCGCGTAGCCAGCGCACCGAGAACAAGCGAGAAGATGGCCAAAGGAATCAGGTCAACGTAGAGCATGCTGACCGGAGATCCTTTGAGGAAGATTTTCTTGAGCACTGAAACGTAATAGCGCGCGGGAATAATGTGCGTGATCAATTGCAGCGCCGGGGGCATCTGCTCAATGGCAAAGAGAAATCCAGAGAGCAGAAACGCGGGCAGGAAAGTGATGACCAGAGCAATCTGGCTTGCGGCAAACTGGCCTTTGGCGATAACCGATATGAAGAAGCCGAGCGAGAGCACAACAATGAGAAACATGGCCGAGCTCAGCAACAGCGTCCAGAAGGAACCGCGAAATGGCACCTGAAACCAGAAGACTGCAATTGCGGCGCTGATCAGAGTGTCAATCATGCCCAGGACAAAGTAGGGCGCGAGTTTGCCGAGCATAATTTCCATCGCGCTGACGGGCGTTGAAATTAGTTGCTCCATGGTGCCGCGCTCCCACTCGCGCGCAATGGTGAGCGAGGTGAGAAAGGCGCCGATCACCGACATGACAAGCGCAAGCACGCCGGGAATGATGAAGTCGCTGCTTTCAAGGTTTTCATTGAACCATGTTCGCGTGTCTGTGCTGACAAGCGACGGCTGGAGCGCCACACCGCGACTGCGCAGCCAGGTCAACTGGCTCTGTGCTGAATAACTTTGAATAATAGCCTGCGCATAGCCAATCAAAATATTTGCAGTGTTGTCGTCAGAGCCGTCAACAAGGGCTTGAACTTCGACGGGACGGCCATCACTCATACGCGCCGAGAAATCCCATGGAATAACAATGACCATACGCACATCGCCTGCATCGAGCGCGCGGCTGAGAGAGTGGTAATCGCCTGCAACTTGCTTGATGTGAAAATATCGGCTCGCAGCAAAATGCTTGAGCAGATCCTGACTCTGTTGGCTGCCATCGCGATCCCAAACCGCGATCGGGAGATTTTTGAGGTCCAGATTGACGCCATATCCAAAGAGCAGCACCAGCACAACCGGCATGATGATGACGATGAAGAGGCTGCGAGAATCGCGCAGGATCTGCGTGAGCTCTTTATGTGCGACGGCCAGCAGGCGGGTCCAACTCATTCATTGACCTCCTGAGCTGCATTACGACCCGAGGTCTGCGAGACGAAGACATCTTCAAGAGTTGGCCGGATGGGTTCGATGCGGGTGACGCTGATTCCCTGAGATGTCAGCGCTTGCCTGATCAAGGGAATAACGGCTTGCGCCTGCTCTACGACGAGGTGCAGCGAACTACCGAAGGCGGCTGCATCGAGAACTCCTGCGCAGCTTTTGAGCACTTCAATGGCGCGGCCAATCTCGCCGCACTCCACCAACAACAACTCACCGTTCATTGCCTTGTGCTTAAGCTCGGTGGGAGTGCCAAGGGCGACGATCTTGCCGCGATTAATGAGTGCGAGACGATTGCAATACTCGGCCTCTTCCATGTAGTGCGTCGTCACAAAGACGGTCACTCCATCTTCTGCCATGCTGTGAATCAACTCCCAGAATTGACGGCGCGTGATCGGATCAACTCCCGAGGTTGGCTCATCGAGAAAAAGAATCGGCGGCTTGTGCAGCACGGAGCAGCCCAGCGCGAGCCGCTGCTTCCATCCACCGGGAAGCGTTCCGGTGATCAGTTTTTCTTGTCCTTTGAGATTAGCCATCTCGAGCGTCCACTCAATACGCTCTTTGAGTACCTTTGCAGGAACCGTATAGAGTCCCGCGAAGAAGCGGATATTTTCAATCACTCTGAGATCGTTGTAGAGCGAAAACTTCTGCGACATGTAGCCGATATTCTGCCGCACGTCATCGGGATTGCGGCCGACGTCAAAGCCGGCAACGGTTGCGTGGCCTGCGGTAGGTTTCAGCAATCCGCAGAGCATGCGAATGGTGGTGGATTTGCCCGCGCCGTTGGGGCCGAGAAATCCGAAGACCTCGCCTCGCTGCACGGTGAGATTGAGATGATCGACAGCGACAAAATCGCCAAACCTCTTGACGAGCCCTTCAATCACGACCGAATTTGCGCTCTCAGACATTCACTTGCTCCCGCGCCGTGACCGCATCAACAAAGAGGTCTTCAATGGAGGGCTCTACCACGGAGATTGAATCGTACTGTGCGTGTGCAGTTTGCAGAACTGCTTTGAACTCCTCAATTCTCTGGGCAGCGTTATCGACGACAATGTGCAGGCCGTCACCGGTCAATAAGAGGCTCGAGATTCCCGCGGAGTTTTTGAGAAGATCGCGAAGAAGACGCGGCTCGGTTGCGGTAATTGACACTACACTTTTTTTGAATTGAGATTTGAGATTAACCGGTGAATCGCAAAAAAGCAGTTTGCCCTTGTCGAGAAGAGCAACGCGATGGCAACGCTCTGCCTCGTCGAGATAGGCGGTCGATGTGAGAATGGCAACACCTTCGGCAACGAGTTCATAGAGAATCTTCCAGAAATCGCGACGCGAGCCGGGATCGCCGCCCGTGGTTGGTTCATCAAGCAGGATCACCTTGGGACGGTGAATCAGCGCACAGACCAGGCCCAGTTTCTGCTTCATGCCGCCAGAGAGTTTGCCTGCTAATCGTTTGCGGAACTCGCTCAATCCCGCAGCTTTGAGCAATTCCAGCGAGCGTGTTTCACGCTCTGCGCGGCGCACACCGAAGAGATCTGCGTAGAAGCGAATATTCTCATCGACTGTAAGATCTTCATAGAGGCCGAAGCGCTGCGGCATATAACTGAGAGAATGTTTGGCGCCTTCGGGGTCGCGAATTACATTGTGGCCGGCGATAATCGCTGAGCCGGACTCAGGCGGCATTATGCCGGCCAACATGCGCAGTGTTGTCGTTTTACCCGCTCCATCCGGACCAACGAGCCCAAAAATTTCACCAGCATGCACGTCGAAGCTCAATGCATCAACGGCAATGATTCCTGGAAAGCTTTTTGTAAGCCCTTGCACAGTGATTGCGGGTTGGAGCGCGTCAGTCATTATTTGGATGAGGTTCCGGTGGCAGGTTTTGTGCCTTCTGCAACTGGCCCCAAATCAATCTGCGCATCGGCTGGCATGCCGGGTTTTAGTTCATGATTGGGATTGTCAAGATCAATCTTGATGCGATAAACCAGTGTGACCCGCTCCTGTGTGGTCTGAACGCTTTTGGGTGTGAACTCAGCGTCAGATGAAATGAAGGAGATGCGGCCATTATATTTTCGGCCAGGATAAGTGTCTGTTGTCACTGTGACTGACTGACCCCAATGAATGCGTCCAAGATCAGTTTCAGCTACGTAAGCACGCAACCATAGATGATCCAGGTCTGCCAGCGTTACTACGGGTGAGCCCGATGCAACCACCTCGCCCAGTTCAGCCTGGCGCACCGTGATTACACCCGTGAAGGGAGCCTTCAGGAGAGAGTAAGTCAAGGTAACGAGTGAGCTGCCCAGATTTTCACCGGCTGCCTTTTGATTTGCGCGGGCCACGGCAATCTCTTCCTTGCGACTTCCCTCTTGAGCCTCGTTGTAGCGTTGTACGGCGGCTTCATGGGCAGCGGTTGCACGCTTCAATGCGGTTGCGGCGAGGTCACGCTCCTGCATTGTCATTTCGTCTTTTGCAAAGAGAGTTTGTGCGCGGTCAAAATCAAGCTTCTTTTGTTCAAGATCGGCCTCGGCGTCTATCACCGCTTGTTGCGCGGCACGAATCTCCTGCACGCGCGTCCCGGCCAGTGTTAAATCCAAACTTTTGTTGCGCACGTCAAGATTCGCCTCGTCTACTCGCACATGCTGACGCAAATCCTCAGCTTCAATGCGCGCCAGCAGATCACCCTGTTTCACCTGCTGACCTTCTTCAACCGGCAGTTCAACGATGCGCCCGGGAACCTTGAAACTGACCAGGCTTTCATGCGC
>DAHXOQ010000223.1 GCA_027364815.1 Acidobacteriaceae bacterium
ACCGAAGAGGGCGTGGGCGATGGAGTTTTTCTGCTCGCAGGCGGTGTAGATGTGAGTCTTGAGGAGGTCTGTGTTGAGGAGGTCGACGATGCGGAGGCCGCCGCGGGACATTTTGTCTTCGTAGGCGGGGCCGATGCCGCGGGAGGTGGTGCCGATTTTTTTGCGTCCGGGGGCGGACTCGGCGGCGAGCTCAATCATGCGGTGGTAGGGGAGGATGACCTGGGTGCGATTGGAGATGAAGAGGTTGCCATCGAGCTCGACGCCGTGGGATTTGACGCGCGCGGCTTCAGTGAGAAAGGCGATGGGATCGAGAACGACGCCGTTGCCGATGACGCCCTGGCAGCCTTTGCGGAGGACGCCGCAGGGAATCAACTGGAGTACAAATTTTTCACCGGAGATGATGACGGTGTGTCCGGCGTTGTGGCCTCCGGCATAGCGCGCAACACAGGAGAAATGGTCACTGAGTACGTCAACAATTTTTCCTTTACCTTCATCGCCCCATTGGGCACCGAGAACAACGGCTGACTTGGCTCGCATGGTGGTTCCGTTCTGAAAGAAACTTAGGGATCGCACAGAGTGATGGGCAAAGATTCCCCTATTGATAATAAACCTTTGGATGGATTGATGCGTTGAAGTCGCAAAAGACAAAAGAGGTCCTTTGACAAAGCTCAGGATGACAAATTGAATTGGAAAATTTGTTGAGGGGAGATTTAATTGACGCGATTTTCGCTGCGGCGGATTTTTTCGGATTGCTTGAGATTGAGGGCGAGAAGGAGTCCGACGTGCATGCGCTCGCGACAAACGCGGCAACGAACGGGATATTGGAAGAGGAGCAAGCGCGGGAAATCACCGGAACGGAGGCGCGAGGTGCGAAGGTGATTTGAGCCACATTGAGGGCAATGCATAATGATTCTCGATTAGTGATTGGACGCGCGAGACGCTTCAAAAGTCTCTACCATAAAGTTAACATAGGCGGCTGGAAGAGAATCTGTTCAATATTGAACTGTATAGGAGTACAAAGGTTATAGATTTTGAGTGCGGAGAAGATTTGGCATAAACTAAAAAAATGGAAGAATTTAGCCGCATACAACGCCTGCCTGCATATGTGTTCAACATTACGGGTGAGATGAAGATGGCCGCGCGCCGCAGAGGCGAGGACATCATTGACTTCGGAATGGGGAACCCTGATGGGGCAACGCCGAAGCATATCGTGGATAAGCTGATTGAGGCGGCGCAGAAGCCGGTGACGCACAGATATTCGGTGTCGAAGGGGATACCGCGGCTGCGTCGCGCGATCACAAAGTGGTACAAGACGCGCTATGACGTGGAACTGGATCCGGAGACGGAAGCGATTGTGACGATCGGGTCGAAGGAGGGAATTGCGCATTTGTGTTTGGCGATACTCGATCAGAATGACACGGTGATTGTGCCGAATCCGAGTTATCCGATTCATATTTATGGGGCCGGTCATTGCGGGGTCGAATATTGTTAGCGTGCCGATTCACGACAAGGAAGAATTTTTGAAGCGGGTGGAGGATTTGATACCACGGATGGTGCCTCCGCCGAAGGCGCTGATTGTGAATTTTCCATCGAACCCGACGACGGAGTGCGTGGAGCTGCCGTTTTTGGCGCGGCTGGTGGAGTTGGCGAAGGAGTATGGATTTTATTTGATTCACGATCTGGCGTATGCGGATATCGCGTTTGATGGATACAAGCCGCCGAGTGTGCTGGAGGTTCCGGGAGCGAAGGATGTTGCAGTGGAATTCTTTACCTTGTCGAAGAGTTACAACATGCCGGGATGGCGGGTTGGATTTATGGTGGGGAATAAAAAATTGGTGGGGGCACTGGCGCGATTGAAAAGCTACTTTGATTATGGGACGTTTACGCCGATTCAGGTGGCGTCGATTGCTGCGCTTGAGGGGCCGCAGGAATGCGTGAAGGAGATTTGCGAGGTTTACAGGAAGCGGCGCGACGTGCTGATTGACGGGTTGAACAAGATTGGCTGGCATGTGCCGAGTCCGCACGCGACGATGTTTGTGTGGGCGGCGATTCCGGAGGAGTACAAGAAGATGGGTTCGCTTGAGTTTTCAAAATTGCTGCTGACGGAGGCGAAGGTTGCGGTGTCGCCAGGGATTGGGTTTGGAGAGTATGGCGATGGGCATGTGCGTTTTGCGCTGATTGAGAATGAGGAGCGGACGAGACAGGCGCTGAGAGGGATGAAGGGGTTGTTTAGTAAAGGATAGATATTATTCTAAGAAAACTGCTCACGTCCCGCATTTGTGGGGGACGTGAGCAAAAGACCTGAATCTTATATACGCGACTATTGGTTCTCGCTACTCGCGGCTTGTGGATGCAGATAATCCGAGACAGCACGATGAACGTTTGGACGAGGGAATGAGTGAACCCTTTCAGTATTTTGTTGATTTTCTTCAGGCGCTGGCTTTGCACTCACGAAAACGTTATCACTGATGATGTAGAGCATGCCGGCAGGTCCTTTTGTATTGCTGGCGTTGAGGTTGAATGTGACCAGGGCAAGGCCATTTGTTCCCCAACGGACGAATGCAGCAGGCGTGCCAATGAGCGAGTTCAAAGTGATGCTACTCACCGGTGCAAATGTCGTCTGATTGAAGGATTGGATTGTGTAGTTATTTGTGCCGACTTGTGTGGAGAGCTGACCAAGGATGAAAACTTTACCCAATGAAGCATCGAGCACGGAGAGTCCGGAAGCGTTGAAGTTTCCAACGACGGCGAAAGTTGCCGAGTTGTAAACCAACCCACTGTCTGTAAAGAGGTTGCCTGTACCAGAGTCATAGTGGATGTTTCCTGGAAATGCGCTTGTGCCCTGCAAATAAAGTAGCGGTGGCGAAATAATTCCGGTAGAGTCAACGCTTAACGCATAAAGATCGTAGTCAACAGTGCCCCCGTATATTGTGTTGGCACCCTGATTCCATTGAAGATTTTGAAATCTACCACTTGCAGCAATATTCGGCCGCGCGACACCACTGTCGTAAATGGTCATGCCTTCGTTTTGTGGCGGCGTACAGCAGTAGTTGGCAAAATTAACCGCTGTGGTTTGTGGTGCACCAGGCGCTGGCTCAATATCCCATGCATAATAGGGGCCGTTGAACTTGTTGTTCCCCAGCGACCAGCTTGTGCTCGTCCCCAAGTTGGGGAGCGTCAATTCCTGAACCTCATTAGCCTGTCCGAAGCCTACATATATGTTTTTGTCATCGTCTGTTATTCGAACCAGTTCAGGATCGGTCGTGCTTGTTGTTGATTTTGTAATGGAACCATCGGTGGGATCAATTTCGAGGATCGAGTTGGGATAAACCGGATCAGCACTCCAGACTGGAAGAATCAAACGTGAATCGGTTGCGTCCCAGGCCAAATCCATGCTGGCGTAATTCCATGCGCTGAGGCTTGTAGTACCTGAGGACGATGGAAGAATAGTAAAAGTCAGCGAAGTGGGCGTAGAGATTCCGGCAGTCGTATCAGAAACAGAGATAATCGCCGAACCGGAGGTGGCTAAATCCGTGGAAGGGATAGTGGCTTGCAACTGGGTTTTACTACTTACTGTTGTTTGCAGAGAGGTGCCATTCCACATGACGTATGCATCGCTGGTGAAGTTGGTTCCGGTTACGGTTAAGGTTGTGTTGGCTGCCCCCGCCGCAGCGCTTTGCGGAGAAATGGAAGCAAGAGTTGGTAGGGTTACGAGCGCTGTACCGGTTGTGAAATCTGGAGATGAGGAGCTGTTCACAAAGCTTCCATCGACAAGATAAACGGGCCCCGACTGGGGTAGATAGACGAAACCGTTTGCTGATGTGTGAAAAGCAAGCCCGGCATTTCCCCAACGTACAAGACCGAAAGGGGTGCCAGTTGATTCAGGCACAGTAAGTATGTTGAGAAGCTTGTACGTATTCATATCGAATGCTTCGATGGTTGCGCCAGCCCCTGCATGGTATTGTGCATAAGTCTGGCCAAGAAAGAAGACAACACCATGTTGCGAATCTAGTGCACATTGAGTCGTTGGAAACCCGTATAGGAGACTGGTATTAAAAGTGCCTACAACGCTAGCCGTACCAGGATCCACCACTCGTCCTGCATCCGTATAGATATACCCTGAAGCCTGATCGAAATGAATCTTTGCGTAATTCGTCGGTACCATATACCCGTAGTCCGACGTGAGCGTGAGTCCACTTGCATTGACTGAGATGATGTAGAGATCGGACCCTGAACTATATGCGTTATTCGAGTAGAGGATCGTATCACTACCCCATGCGAAGCCGGAAGTATTGGCGGTGGGTGCAATGCTATTCGTGCGCGGTGTCGAATCATCATAGATGAAGGTGCCTGCGGTGTCGGGAGAGCTGACAGCATAATCGCCAGCGACAGTGACGAAGGTATGCGGCTGACCGGGAGCCACTGCCAGCGCAAGTGCGACTTGCTGGCCGAAAAAATTGCTGTAAGGCAGGGTAATATTCAGGCTCGAATCGAGCGTCAGATCAGGGAGAGTGAAACGCTTGATTTGACCAGTGCCGTCGAGACTTACATAGAGAAAACTATCATTGCTGGAGAGTGCAAGGTGATCCGGTTCAGAACCTGCAGGCTGCGGGGTACCCATTATTCCCTTCGCAGGATCAATAGCCACGATACTATTTCCATTGGTATCAGTACTGGGCAGAGTGGCATAGATTTTTCCGTAGGTTGAATCCCAGACCATCTCATTCACCGGAGTGTTAATGATTACCAGATTCGTTGTTGCCGTTGGATTATTGCCGCCACCGCCGCCACCCCCCCCCCCACCTCC
>DAHXOQ010000224.1 GCA_027364815.1 Acidobacteriaceae bacterium
TGGACACCCTCCTCACACTGCTTGGCGTCGCCGGCGTCAATTACATCATGGGTCTTCCCGGCGCTGATGACGTTATGCTCAACTATCAGAGCACCAGCTTCCACGACGCACTCTATCTGCGCCGCGTTCTCAATCTCAAACCCGCGCCCGAGTTTGAAGCCTGGCTCTCGGGCGAAGAATTTTCCCGTCTGACGCTCGAAGCCAATCATCCCGAGAGGTTGCTGACTTCATGAAACCCGGCGAAGGCACCGAACTCACAACCCAACTTCGCACCACCTTGCGTGCATTCACGCCCGCCCGCGTTGGCCTCGCGCGCACCGGCGTCAGTCAACTCACGCATGATCAGCTCGCCTTCCAGCTCGCCCACGCGCAAGCCCGCGATTCTGTCCACGCTCGTTTGAACGCACTCGCACTCGCCACGCAAATTGCAACTCTCCATCCAGCCCGCACTCCACTCATCCTGAAATCTGCGGCGCCTGATCGCGCAACTTACTTGCAGCGTCCAGACCTCGGCCGCACACTCTCACCAGAATCACGCGCCCACCTCACACCCGGCCCTTTCGATCTTGCACTCGTTCTCTGCGATGGTCTCTCCGCACTCGCCGTCGAACGCAACGCGCTTCCACTCATCGAAGCTCTCCTCCCACTTCTCTCCGCACTCACCCTCGCGCCCATGACAATCGTCGAGCAAGGCCGCGTTGCCATCGGCGATGAAATCGGCTTTGCACTCCAGGCCGAGCTTGCCATCGTTCTCATTGGCGAACGCCCCGGCCTCAGCTCTCCCGATTCACTTGGCGCTTACATAACCTTCCATCCCCGCCCCGGCCGCACCGACGCAGAACGCAACTGCATCTCCAACATTCGCGCGGAAGGCCTCTCTGCCACACAGGCCGCCACACAAATTGCATACTATATCGATGCAGCACGCAGAGTTCACCTCACCGGCATCAAGCTCAAGGAAAGCAGCACGAAACTCATGCAAGCTGGTGCTTTGAAGAGGAGTTCCCGCGCGTGAAAATTCTCCGCTCCATCCTTCTCGCTTTTTTCATCAGCGCCATCGTTCTCTACCTCGGCGATGCGCTCGTCTTCAAACTTCGCGGCAACCCCACTTCCTCCATTACCGTCAATCAACTCATCGCAGTTCCCCTCAAGGGCAACAAAACCGAGTACGATTCAAACGGCATCATCGCCGTCACATGCGCCCGCTCGCTCTTCCCTCAAGGCAGTTGGAACCCCTGCTGGTATGTCGTTCAGATTCAAAAACAGCCCACTAAATACTAAGAACAAAATTTAGACTTCTATCACGCTTACTTGTTCAGCAATAACTTCACGTGGACGGTAGTTTGTGATGATTATCACCAGTTAATTTCACTCTTTCCCGCTACTCTGATGAAACTTGCCCCAAATCGAAAGGAGGCTAAAATGTTTCATCAAAGTCAAAACGATAATGGCACCTACAATACCCGCTGCCTTGATTGCCTCATGAGCGTTGCTACTGCCGTCGAATCGCCTGAGGAGCTGGCCTGCATCGAGTCAAACCACCTCTGTGCGAAAAAAGCACTTCTGCAACTGCTGGCTAAACAAAAAAATAAAATAGAATCTACTGTTCACACTTACTAATCAACTTATCGCTTGAAGCGAACCACTTCTCTCAACTGCCTTGCCGTTGCCTCAAGAAAAGTCTCCACGCTCACGCCATCAGGGATCGTCAATCCAGACTTCGCGCACAGAGCCTTTGCAATTCTCTCCGCCAGTGCACTGCGCGTTTCCAGGCTCATGTCGAGCCGCCGCGCAAAAAACCCCTCCAGCACTTCCAGGTCACTCGTCGCCAATTTGCCAATCTCTGTCGTCGGCAAATTCACATGGTGGTGCGGTTCAGCGCGCGGCGCAATTTGAGCAGCGCTCTCTGAGAACATTGGCGCAGTAAAAGTCCGCGAACCCGCATCGCCCCATGCCGGCGCATCGCTCTCCTGCTCCCTCACCACAAGCGTTCCTGCCGCCAGATCGCCCAGCCTCTGATGCTGCTTCGTCGCAAAAATGCATATCACGCCCACGCCATAAATAAATGGAAACTGGTCAAAGATGCGAATGAAATTCCGAGTCATCGATTCAAAAATTCCAATCGCGCGTCCCGATCTCTGAATCACGCGAATCCGGGCCACGCGCTTACCCGGCGTTCGCCCATCCCAAAATGCCTCAAAGAGCGTGAAGTATCCCCAATACAAAATAAAAAATAAAAAGATAAAAATCGCCGCTGCCCAGTTCTCGCTGACTTTATCGAATGCGTGTATTGATGGTAAAACCACCGCAGCAATCACGCTCAGCACAATCATCCCCGCCATCCAAATCAGGTAATCAATCAAGATTGCAATAAATCTGCTGCCAATCCCCGCCACTGGCATCTCAATATCTACTAACTCGGGGGTTTCAATGTTAAGCTGGTCACTAAACTCTTCCATGGCTCAAGTACTCTCCAATGCATGGATTCTAAAGCGTCGACCCTACTGGGAGCGACTTGAAGCGCTCATCAAGCGCTCGGAATCCACCGGCCTCGCCAACCTCTCGCGCGACGAGTTACAGGAAGCCGCGCTTCTCTATCGCCAGGTTGCAGCCGACTTATCCGTCCTCCGTCAAGACACCACCGCGCGCACTGCCGCCGAGTACGTCAACCGAATCCTCGCCCGCTCCCACCACATCATCTACTCCACGCGCAAATCCAGCTTCCGCGCCCTCTGGCTCTTCTTTCGCGATGAGTATCCCGCCGTCTTCCAATGCCAACTCAAATTCATCGCCACGGCCACGCTCGTCTCTGTTGCCGCTGGCATCCTCGGCGCTGTTATCACCGCTGCCCATCCTGACTTCATGCACCACTTCGTCGGTCCGGATATGGTCGCCACCATGGAACGCCACGAGATGTGGACCAAATCCATCGTCGGCCTTGAGCCGCGCGCATCCAGCGCCATCATGACCAACAATCTCTCCGTCTGTTTCGTTGCCTTCGCCGGAGGCATCACCTTCGGTCTCGCAACCCTCTATTCGATGTTCTTCAACGGCCTCATGCTTGGCGTCATCGGCATGGCCTGCCATCAATACGGCATGAGCCTCCAGCTCTGGAGCTTCGTAGCCGCCCACGGCTCCCTCGAACTTCCTTCCATCTTCATCGCCGGCGGCGCAGGTCTCCGCATCGGCTACTCCATGCTCTTTCCCGGCGCCTACCGATGGAAAGACGCCGTCGCACAAGCCGGAAGCGAAGCTGTGCGCCTCATTGCTGGACTCATCCCCCTGCTCATCATCGCCGGCACTCTCGAAGGCTTCCTCTCACCCTCCGCCGCCCCCATGCAGCTCAAGTTCGCCCTCGGCGCAATGCTTTTCACCCTCCTCAACCTCTGGCTCTTCCGCCGCGTCAATAAACCCGCCGCAAATTAGCTTCTCTTCAAAACCATTTAAAATAGATTCATGAGCCACGAAGGCATCCGCATCGTCAGCAAAGAAGAAGAACAAGCCCGCAACAAAGAGCCTCACCAGCTCCCGCGTGAAGCCGTCACTCCACTCAAAGTCCGCGTCCTACTCACCGAGGGCAAAGGCCTCGAGATCGACTGGACCGACGGTCACAAAAGCGCCTGGGGTTTCAAGTGGCTCCGCGATGCCTGCCCCTGCGCCACCTGCAACGACGTGCGCGAAGCCGCAGGACTCAAGCCCGGCCAATCTGCGCCCGCGCCCGTTCAGCTTCTTCCCATGTACACGCCGCCCGCCAAGCCAAAGTCCGTCACGCCCATCGGCCGTTATGCGCTTCAATTCAATTGGGAAGACGGCCACACCGCCGGAATCTACTCCTGGGACTACCTCCGCCGCAACTGCCAATGCGCGGAATGCACCGCACTCGATAAAAACTGAAAACTGTGTAATTAAAAAACTGACAACTGACAAATGTCTTTACGCCCGCTGCAGATTTGCAAACTTCTCCATCAGCTTCTTCACCCCATGCCCGTTGAAATAAATAGTTAGCTTTGTATCCTCGCCGCTCCCCTCGCAACTGAGCACCGTCCCCTCGCAATACTTCGCGTGCCGTACCCTTGCACCTTTTTTGAATCCAGTTTCAGAGTTCTTCGCGTCACTCATCCCGCCAGAGTGAACCGCCCTCGCCACCATCGCCTTGCTTCCGCCAAAAAACTTTGCAATGTTGTCGATTGAATTTCCCTCGCCAACCTTCTCCTGATTCTCATCCTCGTATTTATAGTGACTATCCGCACCCTCGCTCTTGCGTCCCTGTCTGCGCGCGCCACCATACCCGGCTCCCATCCCCGGCGAGTAACTCCGCGACCACCCGCTACCCACCGTGCTGCCCATCGGATTCAAATTCTCCATCAAGTGCGCAGGAATCTCCTCCAAAAACCTCGATGGAATCGGCAACTCCGGCGCATCATTTCCATACCGCCGCCGGTAGTGCGCCCGGCTCATCACCAGCGTATCCATCGCCCGCGGCATTCCCACATAACAAAGACGGCGCTCTTCTTCCAACCCTTCAGGGTCACTCAATGTGCGCGAGTGCGGAAACAATCCTTCTTCCATCCCCGCCAAAAAAACCAGCGGAAACTCCAACCCCTTCGCCGCATGCAGTGTCATCAGCGTCACGCGCGCGTCGAGATCAAACTGATCCGCATCACTCGCCAGCGCCGCATGATCCAGAAACTCGCCCAGCGTCTCGCCGCGCTCCTCCGCATCGCGCGCCGCATTCGCCAATTCCTTCAGGTTCTCAATCCTGCTGAACGCCTCGGGCGAACCCTCCGCCTCCAAAACT
>DAHXOQ010000225.1 GCA_027364815.1 Acidobacteriaceae bacterium
CCGGTGACACTGGCAGTCGCCGGCGCTTTTTGCTTTTTCTTGTCGGCATGTGCGCTGAACGGAAGGGCCAGAACCAAGGCGAACAGAAGCAAGAGAGTAAATGGCTTGCGGTTGGAGTTCGAATTGAAGAGGCAGCGAAACATCTTGATCTCCATTTATTTTTCCGGGGAAACAGTATCCATCATGTTCATTCTGTTTTTGTGGCAGTTGTCGCAGAATGCCATGTTGTTGGTTTGATCCTTGATGAGTAAATCAGGGGCAGCGGAAGCGTGCGGCTGATGGCAACTGAGGCAACTGAGCTGAATTTTTACCTTTGACTGGTTGGCGGGGTCCATGACATCCGAGACAGGGTGTCCTTCAACCGGGTGGCCAAGTCCAAAGCGCAGCGGCAGGATGGGAACTTTGTTCTTCTTGTAGTAATCGTCTGGGAGTTTGACTGTTCCGTTGAAGATGGTAACAAGGTTTGCATCAGTGACCGGTTGCGCGGAGGAATCAGGACCGTGGCACTCGAGGCAGAGAGCATTTCCCTTGGCGCGCAGGAGGTGGTCGATATCGCCGCCATGCGGAGTGTGGCAAGTGGCACAACCCTGAGTGAAGGCAGGCTGATGGTGTACGGCCTTCTTTTCCAGGTCGCCGATGTCAGTGTGACAGCCGAGGCAGATACTCACGGAATCAGTTTTTGGGAGACCGGGCTGGTTGCTGGCGTGCGGGCTGTGGCAATCAGTGCAATCACCTGCTGCGCCGGGATGCGGTACCTTGGCGGTCTCAATGAGCTTGGCTTTATCGTCGTGGCATGTGACGCAGACTGTCTTGGCGTCAGTTTGGGTGAGAACGATCTTGCCGTCCTTTGCCGGAGCATGACAGAGATCGCAGCTCTTGGATTCGAAGGGCGGGTGCATGAACTTGACCATCAATTTGGGAACTGCGGATTGATGGGGATCGTGGCATTCGAGACAGTTGGCCGTGGCGAAGGGTTGATTCTGATGCGCCTTCTGCAGGTCAGCGTCCTTGGGGTCATGACAATCAACACAGAGCGCAGGAGCTGGCTTGGTGAGGTGATATTTGTTTTCGATGGTAGGCTCAACGCCAGTTTTGTGTGTAGTGTGGCATGTATCGCAGCCCATATCAAGCGCGGCGTGACGGCTGCCTTTCTCAGGGACATTCATGCCAGTCTTATGGCAGGTGAGGCAAAGGTTTTCTTTTTCGCCACCATACTCGGGCTTGAGTAGCTGATTCTTGTTGTCGCTCTGGTGGGGGCTGTGGCAGGTGAGGCAATCGCGCACTGCGGGAGGATGGATCGTGCCCTTGATGTTGGCCGGCTTTTTGTCGTCGTGGCAGGTGAAGCAAAGACTAGCGGGCGTTGCAGTGATGAGTTTGACGCGGGTGATGTCTTTATTGACTCGCACCTCGTGGCAAGTCAAACAACCCATCGACATGGCGGAGTGAACGTGCTTGCCTTTGGCTTTATCGTCATGACACTCGGCGCACTTGGCAGCGTCAGCATTCTTATCGAGGGGAACGGGATGCAGCGTAGAGGAAGCTGCAGCGGTACGCGTGGCCATGAACGCGACGCAGACGAAGGCTATCCAAAGGTAGTGTGCCAGCTTGTTGCTGGTGGTTTTTGGATTGATTGTGCTGACATCGACATTATGAGGGAGAAATCTCATTAGACCTCCAATGGATAGTCCATGCACGAAGGTCGCCAAGAGTACGGTGGTGGCAGCAGGTTTCATTTTTAGCATAACCATTTGATACAAAAGGATTTGACAAGCATATTTGATCTGCCACCTGCATCTGTGGCAGTTACAGGGATTAGTGAATGAGCATTCTGCCGCAGCGGACTCGTCAAATGCCCCAGGAGAGTTGCGGATTCATGCAGTTAGCAAAGTCAATGTTGCCGAACTGAGCTAATGGATGTAAACGGAGCCACTAGAACCAAATCAAGGATATAGGAAGGTAATGTGATGAGCGATGTGAGTACGGTCACTGCTAAACATATATATGTGATGTTGTGTGAAATTCCCTGTTAAGTGGATTAAATTGCGTGATATAGCCCATAATAAGTCGATGAAAGGGATATCATTTAATGGCTAAGTGGTTTTTTATCTAAGATTTATGTATGAAATTCAAGATGGAGAGCAACTTGCATATCGATTAATGGAGTGGTGTGTTAAATAGGTTGATAACCTGCTTGAGCACATCACGGCAAGAGCAGCCAGACTAGCGGGGGAGTTAAGAGTGGAAAAAGTCCGTGTGAAATGGCAACTCAAAGCATTATTGCCTGTCGTGCTGGTTTTGCTGGGTGGGCTTTTGCTATTTACGGCAGCAACGGTGTCGTACAGGAATACGGAACGGAACACGATACTGATGTTAGCTGGCGCAGGAGCGATAGCAATCTGTGCAGTTTCACTTGTCGTACTTGCTTATTTGATTCAACGCCCCATGGTCGAATTGCAGGAAAAGGTTGCATTAATCAGTGAAGGCGATCTGAATGTAGCGGTGAGTTTCTCCGAGCGAAATGATGAGATCGGGGACTTGGGCCGCAACTTCAATCATATGATGCAACAGTTACGTGAAAGTCGTAAGGAGATAGAGACCATGCATCGCACACAAATGTCACGAGCAGAGCATCTGGCGACGCTTGGTGAGTTGGCTACAGGGTTGGCGCACGAAATACGGAATCCGCTGGCGGGAATCGCGGGAGTGATTGAAATCATTGGGCGTGATTTGCCGGCGACGAGTCCGGCGTGTGGGATGGTGAAAGATGTCAGGCTGGAGATCAACCAGATCAACCGGATATTGACGGATTTGCTGGAGACAGCGCGACCGCATCCACCCATGATGATGCGGAGTAATTTGAATACAACGGTGGAGCACGCAGTGATGCTTGCCCGGCAGCAGGTGCTTTCGAAACCGATCAAGATTGAGCTGCACCAGGCACCTCAGTTGCCCGAGGTAGAGCATGACAGCGACCAGATACACCAGGTGATTTTGAATCTGCTGCTGAATGCGGTTCAGGCGATTGACGGTGATGGAACTGTTCGGGTTGAGATTAGTTCACGAGGGGATTGCGCGACGATTGTAGTGAGCGATACCGGAAAAGGAATTCCGGAGCAACAATTGCAACAAATTTTCCGTCCTTTCTTCACAACCAAGGGCAACGGCACAGGATTGGGGCTTTCACTGGCACGTCGCATTGTGGAGGAACACCATGGCCGGATCCATGTGAAGAGTGTTGTAGGGAAGGGTACGCAGTTTGAAGTCTTACTTCCCTTTAATGCTCCTGTCGCACATGGAGAAAGTTCTTAGGGTTGGATTTTTGCAAAGGTTTTGCTTATATATATAGGACAGGAAAAGAGATAGAGCATGCCATTCGGAATCAAGAATGGTAATACGCGAGGGGAGATTGAAATCGTGTGATCCGCGACATACGCGGAAGTGTTCCTCTGCGTGTTAAATTAAAAGCCGATGCCAGCCGAAAAAATCATGATCGTCGATGATGAGCGCCTTGTGCGCTGGTCGCTGCGCCAGAAGTGCGAAGAGTGGGGTTATCAAGTGGTTGAAGCTGATGCCGGGGAGGCTGCGCTTCAACTGGCGAAGAAGGAAAACCCTGATCTGGCGCTGCTCGATGTTCGCATGCCTGATATGACCGGCATCGAGCTACTTGATCAGCTAAAGAAGAGCGTCACAGCGCGCGCAGTAATCATGATAACTGCAGATCCGCAGCTGGATGATGTGAAGGCTGCGCTCAAACTCGGAGCTTATGATTTTGTGGGCAAGCCTATCGATTTTGACGAGCTGCACATTGCAATCAAGAATGCGCTTGAAGCAACCAACCTTCGCAATGAAGTACAGGCGCTGCGCGGCGAGGTGCGGCACGGAGTTGGATATGACAGCGTGGTGAGCGTTTCGCCGAAGATGACTGAGTTGATGAACTTCGTGAAGAAGGTGGCTTCGAGCGAAGCGAATACGATTTTGATCCAGGGCGAGAGCGGAACTGGCAAGGATCTCATAGCCAAAGCGATACATTATGAGAGCACGCGCGCCTCAATGCCTTTTGTGGCGATCAACTGCTCAGCGATTCCAGAGACATTGATGGAAGCGGAACTTTTTGGTCATGAAAAGGGAGCTTTCACCGACGCCAAGCAGATGAAGAAGGGATTGTTTGAAGCGGCTGATGGCGGAACGCTGTTTTTGGATGAGATTGGCGAGTTGTCGCCGTTGCTGCAAGCGAAATTGCTGCGCGTGCTGGAAGACCAGGTGATACGGCGCGTGGGTGGCATCCGCGATATTCAGGTGGATGTGCGGGTGATTGCGGCATCGAATCGCGATTTGGAAAAGGCCGTGCGCGAGGGTCAGTTCAGGCAGGATTTATATTATAGACTTGCGATCATCGCAATCTTCATTCCGCCGCTACGCGAGCGCAAGGGAGATATTCTTCCGCTGGTAGAGTTTTTTATTACGCGCTACAACCGTCGGTTCAAGAAGTCAGTGCGAGGAATAACAGATGAGACGCGGAATCTATTGATGAGCCATAATTGGCCGGGCAATGTGCGCGAACTCAAGAACTCGATTGAGCGGGGGATGATTCTGGAGGATGAACCGTTCCTGCGTCCGGAGTATTTGCCCTTTTCAGTAGGCGAATCTGGCGGGCGAACACTCTTTGAGCGGACATCTCCAGCGGTTGGAGGGAAAGTTTTACCAAATGGGCGAACGCTGCCGCGGCTTTACATTCCCGACGGCGGAACGTCGCTTGAGGAGATGGAGCATTGGATGGT
>DAHXOQ010000226.1:0-4449 GCA_027364815.1 Acidobacteriaceae bacterium
CCATGAAGGGAAGCAATACTTCAATCAGCGCCCGGATCTCACCAGCAACCAGCTTTTTCATTACGCTGAAGAGTTGGCGCGTCAATACGGCTGGGAATTCGGCGGCCCCATTGCTGGCCATCTCATCGGCCATTTTCCCCACGAAAGAATCCCGGAGGACAAAATCACCCTCTACATCCACCCCAAAAGCCATCTTAAAATGCGCTCAAAGGACGAAATCGGACAGAATCGCCATTGGATTCTGGAAATCCACTTTATTGACAGAAGTCGTTGTATAGGCGCGTTTTACGAGCAGCTTCTAACCGCCTGACAAAATCACAAGATGGCTAACTGTGTAGTAAACAAAAATTCATTCCGCTAACTATTTAATCAACGCAACACGCCTCAGCTTTTTAATCACTGCAAACTTTCGCAGCCGCAAGGTCAGATTCTTTTAGAAGCTAACCTTCCGCTCCGGATACCATGTCAGTTGAAATTGCGTTACTGTAACCGTCTGTTTCCCTGGCATATAGATCGGTGCCAACCAATTTTCATGTCTAAACATGGCATTCAATTCAAGCGATGAGGTTAGGCGCTTAACCACTTGTAAGCTCACATCATCCAGTGTTGTTCCACCGTAAATGAAGTCCTTGGCATTCTTCTGCCTGCGCCAACTCGCTTGAATCCATTCATTTCCGCTTAAATGCCAGGTCATCCACGCCTGTCCACCTTTGCCTTCGCGGCCCATCCAGTCACCAAAAATATTGCCTTTATTGGTATATCCTTCCCTGACATTGTATTCGTAGTACATAAAATGGCCGCCTTGGCTAGTACTCACAGATGGGTCAGTGTTAATGCCTTCAACGCGCAAATCCAGCTTCTGTAAACCAGGAATGTGCGAGAGATAAAGCCCAGGCCTGATGGAAGCACGACGCGGCGCATCTGCCGGCGAGACATCGTCATGGACCTCAGAGTCCACGTAGAAAGTCATCCAATGGTGCAAGTAGGGCAATCGCCAGGTAGCGTCAAAGGCGCCAAAGCGAGCCCCCGGATCCTTGTTGGAGCCCTTAATCGCAGCACTCGGTGATGTAAAACTGAAAAAACTGCGCAAGAAACTATCTATCGTGATGGGTACGTGACCCTTTCCACCCCAGATTACAGTGCGTTCAAAGCCTATCTCAACGTTTTCAGTGGGCTTGAAGCTGATTTTTTCAACGTGAACCCAGGGATCATTGAAAGAGCGTTGGGAATTCTGATCATTCGCGATCGTATAAGCTGCGGAGTGTCCCTTGAGTGACCCAACCATAAAGTCATAACGGAATGGGCCCAATAGACGGGATAAGCCCGGGACGTGTAATGGCTCAATGCGATTAATGCGGAAGCTGTATATATTCTCGGCATTATTCGAGTAAGCCATACCTCCGCCCATTGCCGGACCAAACCAGTTGTCCTGTTTGCCAAATGAGATTTCATGCCCAAGTACATGGGCCGACAAGTAAGCCTCCAGCAGCCGGCCGTTGGCATAAGCTGAAAAAGGGCCGCAGGGAATAGTGGGCTCTGTACAGCCATCTGCTGGGAGTAGTTGATCGATCCCTGATAGTATCCCGGATAGTTGCGGGCCGTAACCTGCAAAGCTGGGTCCAGCCTGCATTTCTCCTCGGGCATAGAGCACAAAACGTCCGGCAGTCACATAGCCGCTTAATCCGGTGTAATTGTTGAATCCGCTGGCATAGGGGCGCCCATAATCGTTCACAATCGTTTGGCCCAGGTGGAAGCTGTCTCTCAAAGGTGTTCCGCTGATATAGCGGCCATTGGTATAAGAACTCTCGATGCGCACCTGACCTTGACCAGAGAG
Organism: Acidobacteriaceae bacterium; assembly: GCA_027364815.1. Taxonomy (GTDB): domain Bacteria; phylum Acidobacteriota; class Terriglobia; order Terriglobales; family Acidobacteriaceae; genus CAIMNN01. The sequence goes on from DAHXOQ010000226.1 coordinate 1,835, forward strand.
GCACGGGCCCTCAGTATCGTCGTGTAATTCGTGGACTAAGGCGTTATATATTCCCTCCGCTTCGTCCGCAGCGGGAGTGGAGCCCGCATCCTCGATCTTTTCGCCCGTCTCCTCCAGCATATGGTCGATGCTCAAACGTGTCCATGGGCGCATGCCGAGGAAGACAGTATCCACATAACCGAGTGAGTAGAGGCGCATAATCGCAGGGTACATCCAGTGGTCTAGTGGCACGTAGGGAGAACCCATTTGCGCGGGCATGCAAGCTGGACTCACACCGCCGCCTCTTGGTGTTCCCACTTGAGCTGCTGAGTGATGCGTCTGACTACAAAACAACAGTAGCCCTGCTGAAACAATCGTCAGCCGAACCGTCTTGTATGTTAATTGACCGAATAATGCCATGGGTTGACTTTACCACCGATCCCTATCGAAGGAATAGACTCAAGAACCAATAAAAATCATAAACTTAGACGATTTCGGGAATGAAATGTCAGTGGGTTTCCTGACGAATTTCAAGCAGAAAAAAGGATATTTTCAAAAGATGCTGTCTTCTGAGCTGGGTTCAATTGGAAAACAGATCAAGTTCGGTTCAGCGCATAGATGCCAACTTCAACTTGGCCTTGAATTCGCTCAGGATGCTCTTCTGCAACTTGCGTGGAAGCAGATTTTTCGAGCGCAGATAATTTTCCATTCGCGTCATCGGATCTTCCATAACAACCCCTTCCGCGCTGATCTCCTTGCTCCCGAGCGCGCGAATGACTGTGGGCCGCGATCCCTCGCGCGCGTGTGTGAGGGCCTCCTGTGTCACGCGATAGACGGCGACGCAATCACTCCCATCCACTTGCAGAGCAGGCGGTAATCCTTTCACCGCACTTCTTGTGCCGGGTTCATCCAGACTGACCTTCAACTGCTTACGCGATTTGTCCTGCTTGGGTGCCGAAGCGCCATAGCATACGATGATGAGCCCAAGATTATGTTGAACTGTAAATTTGAGAGCTGTTTCCCACGCCTTGCCGGCGGTTTGATTACCCTCAATAAAAACGATTGTCGCTGAATTTTTCTTCTCGGCTTTTAACGCCATTGCCACACCGGCGGCCAGCATCACTTGTTGTGCCCCGGTGCTATTCTCTTCTATTGGAATCAGCCCATTCTGCGCATTGAGTTCAGATCGATTTAGAAGTCGCTCAAGCTTTTCGCCTTTCAGCAGACGATGTCCCCGATGGTGTGCGGCGAGAAGTACGCGGTCATCTTTGCGGAGATGCAGCAGAACTCCCGCTACGAGCGCTTCTTTGCGCTCTGTCGTTTTGCATCCAGGCAGTTCATCAATCAGCCGGAAATGCACCATCGCTCTGTAGAGTTCAATCAAACGCTCTTCGGATATCAATGTAAAACCTGATTTTTTGCCGCTACTTCGTTTCTTCGCCATTCCATCCACTTTCAATTTGAAACTTGTGCGCAAGTGAGATTGATTCATCAGTCGGACTGCTTCATTCAATCTGCCTGATCGGAGCCAGTTGATGCAAATCCATTTTGCTTTGAGAAGGCTGATTTCCTTCATCCAATCCAATTTCCCGCCTGTTATTCTTGCCTTGTATGAATACGCCAGCTATTGAGACGCAAAACCTCACGCGCCTGTTTGGTAACTTTACAGCGGTCGACTCGCTCAATCTCAGAGTTGCGCCCGGCCAGTTCTTTGGCTTCCTCGGCCCCAATGGTGCGGGCAAATCCACCACCATCAAAATGTTAACCGGGCTATTGGAACCTACCAGTGGGGCAATTCAAATTCTGGGTAAGAACTTCAACGCCAGCGCACTCGAACTCAAACGGCAGATTGGCGTGGTTCCTGAAGGGATGGCTTTGCAGGGGCGTTTGAACGCGAGTGAGTACCTCAACTTCGTCGGCCGCATGTATGGGCTTGATCGTGAGACGACGCATAAACGCGCCGACGAACTGCTTGAGTTTATGCAACTCAATTCTGAGCCCAGGAAGCTCATCACAGACTACTCTCATGGAATGCAGAAGAAACTTGCTCTTGCCGCAGCTGTGATTCACGGGCCCAAATTGCTCTTTCTCGATGAGCCATTTGAAGGTGTGGATGCGATTGCTGCCGGGATGCTGAAAACATTGCTGCAGGGAATGATTCAACGTGGTGCGACGATCTTTCTCACCTCGCATGTTTTGGAAATTGTCGAGCGCCTTTGTTCCCATGTCGCCATCATCCACAAGGGGCAGCTGGTTGCCAACGGTTCGCTCGATGAACTTCGCACTGGAGTTGCAGCTACGCTGCCAGGAGCAAATCAGGGTGAACGGCTCACATTGGAGCAGATATTCCTCAACATCATCGGCACCGGAGAGCAATCCACCCAGGAGCTGTCATGGCTGGCATGAGCCCTCTTCAAAACTCGGCTGAGGCGCTTGATTCTAACTTGCCTCGCGGCTCAAGCCCATTGGGCGCTTTAGCTCGCGCACAATACTCGGCCATTCTCACTTTGCGCTGGCGTTTGCTGGTCAACTCCTTGCGTACCTCGAAAGGCGTACTTGAGTTCGGCGCCAAGGCTTTTGCGATTTTGATGTACTCGTCGCTGGGCTTCATGATGGCCATCGGATTCGGCTTTGGC
>DAHXOQ010000226.1:4459-4741 GCA_027364815.1 Acidobacteriaceae bacterium
ATGAGATGGCGGCCAAGCATCAGATGCGCTCACTGCCCATCCTTCTTTGGGTCGTGTTTTTTATCTGGCAAGGATTTCCCATCCTGCTGGCGTCATTTCAACAGCAATTCGATCTTGCCATTCTGCTTCGCTTTCCCATCCGCTTTGACTCTTACGTTTTGCTCTCGCTGCTTTTTGGACTCAGCGATCTTTCAACCATCTTTGGCTCGCTTTGCCTGATCGGAATTTGGGTAGGCGTGAGTGTTGCGCAACCTTCGTTGGCTCTCTTCCTTGCAGTAGTTT
>DAHXOQ010000227.1 GCA_027364815.1 Acidobacteriaceae bacterium
GGCCCGAGTGCGCCAGCTCCTCACCCTTGTGCGTTACCGCTTCAGCCGGACGCGTGCCCACCAGGTGCGTTGAAACAGCAGTATCCTGCGGGACTGTCCACTCTATCTTGCCATCCACGATGTTGATCTTGTCGACCGTGTAGAAGGTCTTCAAAATCTCTTCATTCGAACGCAGCCCAAGCGCGCGCAGAAAGATCGTTCCCAGGAACTTGCGCTTGCGATCGATACGCACGTAGAGTGTGTTCTTCTGGTCGTACTCAAACTCAACCCACGATCCGCGGTAAGGAATGATCTTGCCCAGGAAGTAAGTCTTGTTGTTGGCCGTCTCAAAGAAGACGCCCGGCGAACGATGCAGTTGCGAGACAATCACACGTTCCGTGCCGTTGACGATAAAGGTGCCGTTCGGCGTCATCAGAGGAATATCGCCAAAGAAAACTTCCTGCTCTTTAATATCGCGAATCGACTTGTTTCCCGTCTCCGGGTCCTTGTCGTAAATCGTCAGGCGCACAGTGACTTTGAGCGGCGCAGAGAAGGTCATGCCGCGCTCTTCGCACTCCTGCTGGTCATACTTCAACTGAAGCCCCACCGGATCGCCGCACTTTTTGCAGAAGTCGGGCGTGTTCTTGTTGTACGTGCCGCACTTGCCGCACAATACCTCTCCAGGATGGAAGGGATCCGTGATCACCATGGCGCCGCAGGAGACGCAAGCCGTGCGCAAGTGATGCAGACCTTTCAAGTGGCCGCACTTGCACTCCCAGTTGCCAATTGAAAAATCGACAAAGTCCAATTGCGAGATGCCGCGAAAATCGGTGATCGGGAACACCGACACAAAGACCGACTGAAGACCAGAATCATCCCGTTCGTTCGGCAGCTTGTCCATTTGAAGGAAACGCTCGTACGAGCGCCGCTGCACTTCGATCAGGTTAGGGATGCGGGTCGCGGTGGGGATCTTTGAAAAATCGAGCCGGGTGCGGATTGCGCGCTTTTCGTTCGGCATGCTTAGCTCCTGAGTCTCGTCTTGCGGAGTTCCCCACCACTTGCGTGGCGAAGAATTCCGGGCTGGCGGCGAGAGTCTCTACCCACCAGCTCACTTGCGGTCATGTGTCCCGGGGCCAACGCTTGCTGCATCGGCCATACCCCGCGTAACCAAAAGGAAGGTCACTACTTCAGGGTCAAGGTCACCTCATTAAGGTGAGTTACCAAAATTCCATTGCTACTGCTTGACAGTTGCACTAGACTGCGCGTAGTTAAAAAGAATCGACCGAATCTCTGTCGCCAACCTGAAATTTTGTCAGGTTGACTACCATGGTTCGGGTAGGGGGAAGTTCGCAAAAAATAAAGAGAAATTCTGTAAAAATGCCTTGAGGCAAGGGCCAACACACGAAAAGCCCGCGAGGACACGTTGCCTCACGAGCGAAGCCTTTAGCCTTTGCTCCCTACAGAAATCTTTGATCTCTTTACGCTGATCTTGCCCGCCGATCCCACAGCTCACGCTCGCCGCGTCTCGCCCGTCAATCGCCCCAGATCATCAGGCTCTCACCTAACCCAATGACTTAAAAGCACTTAGTCGCACCGTTGCTCCCTGCCGAATACGCTTATCGCGCCTTCTCAATCGAGCCCGGTACGCCCATCCTCAAATACTTACCTGCTGAATTCTGCGCCATCTGCCACCCCTCTTGGATGCTGAAGTGGCCGAAAGGACGCGCATCCTTTATCATAGCGCGTCCCTTTGGCGATTTCAACCCGTAAACTACTTGATTTCGACCGTAGCGACGCCGTCGAACTTCTTCTTGATTGTCTCGGCTTCTTCCTTGCTGACGCCTTCCTTGAGCGGCTTCGGGGCGCCATCGACCAGATCCTTGGCTTCCTTCAGGCCCAAAGCAGTCACTTCGCGGACAGCCTTGATGGTGTTGATCTTGTTTGCGCCGGCATCCTTGAGGATCACCGCAAACTCCGTCTGCTCTTCAACTGCCGCAGCCGCCGCACCGCCGCCACCTGCCACCACTACTGGGGCAGCTGCTGCAGCCGATACGCCGAGGCGCTCTTCGAGCTTCTTAACCAGAGCTGCTGCTTCAAGCAGGCTCAGGCTTACAATCTGTTCTTCCAACTGTGCGATATCCGCCATGATTATTCTCCATTTCACCCGTTTTTCGAGTGTCGTTAAATTTTGAATTTTCTTCCCACCGTTGCCGGATTTACGAAAGGTTCCGATGCGCCAGACCTGCGCCCCTTCAATTCACCCAACAACGAAAACCTGTACTACCCCCTGCGCTCACTCTTGCCCCGAGCGCCGCCGAAACATTACGCTGCGGCAAACTTTTCTTTCTCGACGCCCTGGCCAAGCACAACCGCCAGATCGCGTCCCGTTGCGTTGATAACCACTGCCAGTCTCTGCGCAGGAGCATTGATAAGGTAAAGAAGCTTCGCAAAGATCTCGTCCTTGCCCGGCATCGTCGCCAGCGCCTTCACATCGGCCACCGTCAACAGCTTGCCGTCCACAATACCCAGCTTGAACTGGAACTCGGCATTCTCATTCGCCCATTTGGCAAAAGCCTTTGCCAGCGCAACCGGATCGCCCGAAGTAAAGGCAACCGAGCTGACGCCCTTCAAGCCACGAAGCGCGGGAGAAATCTCCTGCCCTTCGCTCGCCTTTTCGGCCAGCTTGTTCTTCACCACGCGATACTTGCCGCCCGCCTCGCGAATCACCTTGCGCAGCGAGTAATCCTGCGCCCCGGTCATCTTGGCAAACGTTCCAATAATCGCCGTCGTCGAACCTGCAAACTCCTTCGTCAGCAGCTCGACCTTCTCTGTCTTCTTAGCTCTTGAAATCGCCATTTTTTCACTCCCCCTCGCGGGTTGCAGAGAGTGACTCATTGAGTGAGTCAACCATCCGCTCTAAATTTCTTGTCTTGCCCGTTTTTGTTGTTTCGAATCTAGCCGTAAAGCTTAAGCGTGAGCCGCCTTCGCAGCTGCTTCGGCAATCGTCGTATCCAGCGGAACTCCGGGGCCCATCGTCGAGCTCAACGTAACGCTCTTGATGTACTTGCCCTTCGCCGCAGATGGCTTCGCGCGCAGAATCGATGTAATCACCGTCGTCGCGTTATCCACCAGCTTCTGTTCCGGGAAGCTCAGCTTGCCCACTGGAACGTGAACCAGGCTCGTTTTGTCGGCGCGGAACTCGACCTTGCCGGCCTTGATCTCCTGAATTGCCTGCGCAACATCCATCGTCACGGTGCCTGTCTTCGGGTTCGGCATCAGACCCTTCGGGCCTAGTACTTTACCGAGGCGGCCAACTGACTTCATCATGTCCGGCGTCGCAATCAACGCGTCAAAGTCGGTCCAGTTTTCTTTCTGAATCTTCTCGACCAGTTCGTCGCCGCCCACAAAGTCAGCTCCGGCTGCCGTTGCTTCCTTCTGGCGATCGCCGCTCGCAATCACGGCCACGGTCTTGGTCTTGCCCAGTCCATGCGGCAATACAACCGTGCCACGAACCATCTGGTCGGCGTGACGCGTGTCAACGCCAAGACGAAGCGTCAGATCAACGGTCTCGTCAAACTTGCAATACTTCACCTTCTGCAACAGGCTTACGGCCTCTGCCAGGTGATAGGGACGCGCTTCCACAGCGGCGCGCGCCTTCGCAATATTCTTGCTGTATTTCTTGGCCATTCGTTCCTCATCTCCCACCGCAATCGCCAGCCCTCATTTGAGGAAGCCCGGAAGCTAACTTGACGCGCACACAAGCAACGCGCAGCTTCGAACAGACCCGACTACCGTGGTAATTTCGATTGTTCCCACACTCCAGCCAAAGGCCTGAGTCAGGACGTATTCACTAATATTATGGGATTCATGTGGAAAACGCAAATCCCGACTATCATTTTCCCTGCCTTTTCTGCCACTTGCACCGTTCTTGTTGCGATTTGTCGTGCGATTTGTTGAATTCTCCTTGTGCTTAACGCCTCCGGTAGACCTCATAACCGTTGAGCGCCCGGTCAACCTCAAATTCCTGCCCCACCAAGCGCAGCGTCTCTTCCTTCTCCGGCATCGGATTTTCTAAACTCTGCAACTCTTTCTTCACAATCACCCACTTCACATCTCTTCCGCGCGCCTCATCCATCAACTCATTCGACGAAAATGGATCCGTTGCGCGATCCAATAACAACACCGGCATCACTGGCACCCTCCCCGTCGCAAAGTAGAATGGGTCTTCACCGGGCAGCAACATTACCCCGTCCCCGCGCGGAATTTTTTGCTCGGCAAATCTCAATAACTCTTCAAAGTTTTCAATGTACGGCCCACTCGTCGCCATACCGCGCAGCACCGGCAACGACCCTCTCACCACATCACCATCCGGCCGCTTCACGTACTCAAGACGCTCCAAACTCACCGCATAAAATCCACCGCAGAACATTATCACCGTCGCAATCACCACACCATCTGTCGGCCCAACCCCCCGCGTCCCGCTCGGCAACACCGCAATCCATCCAGCAATCAAAATCATCAGCAACGGCCAGACTCCATACGTCGATCCCCAAAGTTGTTGCGACAAAAAACTCCCATGAATCGCCGCGAGCAAAACCAGCGGCAACAATCTCCCGGGCGTCACGCCTTTGCGTAATTCAATCAAGGCGCCCATCGCAGTCACAATCATCAACAACGGCCACAACGCCAGCAAACTATCAGCCCGGTCATCCGCATCGTCATTCACAAAGAAGAGAATCGCCGTCCACACAAAC
>DAHXOQ010000228.1 GCA_027364815.1 Acidobacteriaceae bacterium
GATTCTTTTTCACCGCAAAGCGCTCAACTGCCTCCGGCGTAAAGCCGGGTGCAGCAATCGCCTCAACAAATAGCTTTGCAATCTCTTCAGCCGCCGTTGCATCAACAATTCGATTGACGCCGATCACTCCGCCAAAAGCCGAAACCGGATCCGCAGCAAGGGCCTTCTGATAAGCCTCAACGATCGTCGCTCCTGTTGCGGCGCCGCATGGATTTGTGTGCTTGATGATGGCCACGCCGGGCTCATCAAACTCCTGCGCCAACTCCCAGCATGCCTCCAAATCCACAATGTTGTTGAAGCTTAGTTCCTTACCCTGTAACTGATTCGCACCCGCAACTCCTAGGCCGCTACCATCCGAGTAGAGTGCCGCGCGCTGATGAGGATTCTCTCCATATCGTAATGTTTGCGCCAATGGATACTGCAGCCGCAACACTCGCGGGAATCCATCCGCATCAAACTCTGCCTCTTCTTCTGGAACCGGTGCCTGCGCAATTTGCTCAAGCGTCGTCGCAATCGTCGAATCATACGCCGCAGTCAGCGCAAATGCCTGCCGCGCAAGATTCCAACGCGTCTTGCGTGAAAGCGCGCCATTATTCGCCGCCAACTCATCCATCAACTCCGGATAAGTAGAAGGATTCGTAACAATCGCCACATCTTCAAAGTTTTTTGCCGCTGAGCGAATCATCGACGGCCCACCGATGTCGATGTTTTCAATCAACTCGCCAAACGCAACACCGATCTTCGCCGCCGTCTTTTCAAACGCATAAAGATTCACAACCACTAAATCAATCGGCTTGATGCCATGCTCGGCAACCGCTGCCTCATGCTCCGCGTTTCCGCGCTTGTAGAGCAGACCACCATGCACACGCGGATGCAGCGTCTTCACGCGGCCATCGAGCATCTCCGGGAAATCCGTCAGTTCGCTGATCTCCACGACCTTTAGCCCCGCTGCGGTCAACGCTTTATGCGTTCCACCGGTAGAAACAATCTGAACACCGTGGATCGCAAGCGCCTTGGCAAACTCTACCAACCCGCTCTTGTCGGTCACGCTCAAAAGAGCACGTCGAATCTTTTTCTCGCCGCCTGGCATAAATCACTCCTGAAAAAATTACCCCTTATTCAATCCTGCTCTGCGCGCATGAGCTTCAGTCGATTTCTGAATCTCCAGCGCCAACTCCAGAGCCGCCCGTCCCTGTCGCGCCGTCACATGTGGCTCCTTGCGTGTGCGCACAGACTCAAGAAATGATTCCAGCTCCAAACGCAGCGGCTCACCCGGCGTAACTTCGGGCTTCAGAAAACTCATCCCCGCAGTCGGATGTGGCTCAGCTTCAGCCGCCGCAAATCCACCCGCACCGCCAACAACTCCAGCAGCCAACGCAGCCATCACCTTCGCCGCAACCGCAGGGTCCACCTCAATCACCAGCAGATCCTGCCGCGCATAATCAACCGATACATACCGTGCCGGCTCAAAAAATCTGAGCTTGCGCACGCGCTCCGTTGAAACCCGGCTCGCCGTAAAATTCGCAACGCACCCCGATTCAAACTCCACACGCACATTTGAAATATCAACCTTCGCCGAGAGTATCGGCAAACCAACTGCGCGCACCTCGCGCACCGGCGAATTAGCAAACCTCAGCACAATATCCAGATCGTGGATCATCAGGTCCAGCACCACATCCACATCCAGCGCGCGCGGTGTGAAAATCGAAAGCCTGTGCGCCTCAAAAAACATCGGCCGGCGCAAACGCGGCTCAATGGCAAGCACTGCCGGATTGAAACGCTCCAAATGTCCAGGTTGTAAAATCCGCGCACCACGCTCTGCTGCGGCAATCAACTCATCAGCCTCCGCCAGCGATGAAGCAATCGGCTTCTCAACAAGCACGTCAATTCCCGCCTCAAGCAACTCCAGCGCTACCGCATGGTGATGAACCGTAGGAACCGCAACACTCGCCGCATCAATCGCCAAATCGGTAGCAAGCAGCTCTGCCGCCGCCCCAAAAACAGGAATCGCATATTTCTGTGCTGTCTCGGCAGCACGCCCGGGATGAGGCTCTACTGCGGCCACCAGTGCAACCGGTGACCCGGCAATCTCCAGCTCCCGATAGACCCGAAGATGGTTGCGGCCAAACGACCCTGTGCCGCAGACGGCTACGCGTACAACGCTCACTACGCTTTGCCCTCAACGGCCTTCAGGCAGCGCCCATAGAGCTCAAGCAAATGGTTAACCTGATCCTCGGGCTTCGTACCGCCAGCCGCCGTAAAACCCGTTGAGCCTGCAGTCGGACGCCCAACCTGAGCCGTTCCCGCAACAAACTTCAGCAAATCGAGCGCAATATCTTCATTTCTACGCGCGCCTGAACCACATCCTGTGCCACAATTCGTCTCTGCCATCTGTACCCTCTATAAAGTGGATGCTACCAGAATTTGGGCCACGCTTGCAGGGATGGGAATCACACCCGCTTGTGGACTCCCACTCCCACTTCCGCGTCGCATTTTCCACCTTCACTCATACCCCACAGGTTTACTCTGGATAAGCTGTGAAAAACGCTTTCATTGCCATGGGCTCCAATCTCCCGAGTCATGTGGGCACGCCCGCAGAGACCTTGTTTGCCGCGCTCCATGAGCTCAGCGAACTGGGCCCGATCGTCAGCCGCTCATCACTCTACTGCACCGCGCCCATCGGCTTTGAAAACCAGCCCGCATTCCTCAACGCAGTCATCAATCTCGAAATACCTCCGCAGATCACCCCTCACATTCTGCTCCGTGAGCTCCTCCGAATCGAGCGCAACTTTGGCCGTGACCGCTCACAAGAGCAGCCCAGGGGCCCGCGCACTCTCGACCTCGACCTCCTCCTCTTCGGTGACCTCGTCCTCTCCACCACGGATCTTACGCTCCCTCATCCAAGACTCCACGAGCGCGCCTTTGTTCTCGTGCCTCTCGCAGAAATCGCGCCTCACCTCCGTCACCCTCTAAATGGCGCAACCATGGAGCAGCTCCTCAAAAAACTCAAGCTTCAATCCGGTCAAGTCGAATGCACTGAATCCGGCACTTGGTATCGTTAATCAATTCGCGTCAGTGATAAACTCACCCTGTTGTGCGACCGGATCGAAGGAATACAAATGAAAGCAACTCAAATCGAATTCAAATTGCGCCTCCTGATCATCGCTGCAATTATCTCCCTCGGATTCTGGGCACCCTGGCATCAACTCTTCTCGTTCTCCGAGCCGCATTCCCTCATGATCTGGTTCGCCTACCAACTCACCCATTACGCATCACTATCCTTTGCCACCACCACAACTATCGCAATCATCATCAGCATCATGACCGCCTTCAAGGGTATGTGGTTTCGTCTCTGGGGAACAGCCTACCTCGGCTCTGAAACCGTAAACTCCACCCAGATGCAAGGCGGCACTCTCCTTGCCGACGGCCCCTATCGCTACGCCCGCAATCCGCTCTACTGGGGCACCTGGTGCACATTGCTCGCCGTCTCTTATCTCATGTCGCCAACAGGTGCGCTCTGCTCAATGCTTCTCCTCAGCATCTTTCAACTCCGACTCATCTTCGCTGAAGAAGCATTCCTCACAGCCAGTCTCGGCGAGACCTACAAAAATTACCTCGCCGCTGTTCCACGACTCTGGCCCCAAATCCTCCATCCGCTGAATCCCTCAGGACGCAAACCAAACTGGACTCGCGCAATCCTCGCAGAGCTTTTCCCCGTGGGCATTTTTGTTTCTTTCGCCACACTCAGTTGGCAATATAATCACTCGCTCATGATTCGCGCCGTCATTGTAAGTTTCGGAATCTCATTAATCGCACGTGCACTGCTGCCAAAAAATTAATCTCCTCTCAAAAAATAACAAGGGAGAAGCATCAAGCTCCTCCCTCATTTTTTAACAACTGCAGAAAAAGTAAAACTACTTCTTCGCCGGTGCAATTGCGTCCTTCGCGGCCTTCGCCACGCGGAACTTTACAACCGTCTTCGCCTTGATCTTGATGGCTTCGCCGGTCTGTGGGTTGCGGCCCATGCGGGCCTTGCGCTCTGCCTTCACAAGGCGGCCGATGCCCGGTACGATGAATACGCCGTTCTTCTTCGTTTCCTTGACGGCGGTCTCGGCCAACGTGTCGAGGAACGCTGCTACCTGTTTGTTGGTGAGTGCAAGCTTTTCTGCCAGCTGCCGTGTGAGAGCGGTTTTCGTCAATCCTGTTGCCATCTGTGTTGCTCCTTTTTAGGCTTGCCCCTCGGGGGCTGCCGATTTTGGGTTTCCCTAAACTTCTTGATTCCTGACCTACCTGCAGGCCGTTGGGGAATCCTGCCGTAATGCTACAGAAGCCTTGAAATCCCTTTGTTCATGCGGGTTCGTGCTATCCCGTCGTTCGTTACAATGAAGCTTTTGATATGCCTATGTCAATGTCTAAATGCTGTTTTTCCACAGTTTTCTTGGGTTTTTACCGATATTTGCCTGTTTTTAGGCTAATTTCGCCTACTCCTGCTCTCGCACCCCTTAAAAGTGCCCGATTTCCGCGGGATTTTTCTCACGCACCGCATCTTTAATTCAGCCCGAAAAACAGCGGCTTTTTCGGCTTTGACGCCGCAATCAACGGCGTATTCAACGCCTCCACAATCGGCGCTACCATCTGAAAATGCCGGATCTCCATCGCCGCAAATCCAGGTTTCAGCGCCTCCTCC
>DAHXOQ010000229.1 GCA_027364815.1 Acidobacteriaceae bacterium
TTCCGTCGCCATCGGCTCAGCCCTCGGTCACATGAATGAACGTTTCGGCCGGGACGAACCCCGCCAGATCCAGCAGGTTGCGGTTGCCGCCCGCTGCGGTGGTTTCCATAACGGTAAACCCCAGCCGGGCATAGTGGTCCTTCACCATGGCGTTCTTCTTCGTCGGGACATACGCGCCGACCACCCGCCGGGCGCCCAGCTTCAAGGCCTCCTGGCAGATCAGGTTCAGCGTGGTCGGCTCGACCTGGCGGCCCAGCACCCGGCAGCTCATCAGCCAGGTGTCGATGATCAGATCCCGGTCCGGTTGCAGCCGGCCGATGACGATGGCGATGATGCCGTTGTCGCCAAACCGGTCGGTCAGCCGCAACTGCAGGCCGAACGCCTGCCGGTCGGCCATGACCGCGAGGACGTCCGCATCGGTGTAGCGGCGCGTGGTCAGGTTGAACTGGTTGGATTTGTTGATGAGCTGCACGATCCGCTGCAGGCCGATCGTGTCGAACCGCTTCCAGATGAGCCGCATCTCCAGCCCGCGCAGGTAGGCGGGCAGGTCGGTCACCGCCGCCTTCAGCGCGTCGCGGGCCTTGTTGCCCTGGTAGAGCGAGGTGCGCTCGCGGTCCTCGTCGGTCACCGCCAGGCCTTCGAAATAGCCGCCATCGGCCAGCGCCCGCGGGTAGCCGGTGGGGTCGTCCGACACCTCCGGCACCGCGACCATCGGCAGTTCCTGGCGCACCAGGTTGCGCTCGAACGGGTTGTCGTCGATGAAACAGAGCGCATCGAGGCCGATGTTCAGCTCCCGCGCGATGGCGCGGATGTTGTCGGCCTTGTTCTGCCAGTTGGCGACGAAGCTGGCGATGTCGGCGCGCTTCAGCACCATGTCGGGGTGTTGCTCGAACGGTTCGAGGGCGTTGGCCTCGTCGTTTTTGGAACAGACCGCGAGGATGACGCCGCGGCGGCTGAGTTCGCGGACGTAGTCCTGGAAGGCGGTGTAGGCCTCGCCGAGTGGGGAGCCCTGGCCGAGGGCGATGCCTTCGAGGCCGTCGTCGCCGATGACGCCGCCCCAGAGGGTGTTATCGAGAGCGAGGATGAGAGCTTTGCGGCTTTTGCCACGGATGGCGGCGACGGTGCGCGAGAGGTGGTCGGCGTAAAGGGGGATGAGCTCATCAGAGAAAGAAAACTTGGCCATGTTCCCGAGCTGGTGGTTGTGCCAGTTAGCGAGGCCGATGGTTTCAGCGAGGTTGGCAACGTCGAGGAGGAGGTCGCCGGAGGAGAGAGTGAAAGCGGCGAGAGATTGGTTGATGGAATCGAGGAGGCTGCGCAGGGTTCCGGGGAGAGAGCGGTCGAGGGAGCCGAAGAGAGTTTCAGCGGGTGGGGCGAAGGTTTGAAAGATACAGAGAGCGTTTGAATTGGATTTGATGCCGTTTTGGAGAGCCTGGAGATAACCGATGGCGCCGGCGGCAGTGGCTGCAGATGAGTCCGGATCGCCGGGAGTGAGCTTCAAGGGAAGGGCGCGGTAATCGAGTGCGAAGAGGACGGCGTCGGGCTTGGAGGCGTTGACTTTGGAATTGGGAGTGAGAGCTTCCTGCGCGACTTGATCGTAGGAGGGCTGAATGATTTCAAGATCGATGCCATGGCGCGCGGCGGTAGCGATGAGAGCAGGGACGAGGTAATCGATTGTGGAGTTGGATAAGATGGCAAGGCGGAAGGGGATGAGGGGGGCGAGGGATTTGCCTTCAGCGCGGGCGGCGGTGATGAGTTTGGCGAGCTTGGTGAGCTGATTGAGATTGAGGAAGGATGAGGCGAGGGATTGGAGTTCGCGGCCGAGGGGTGAGGTAGAGGTGGAGTCATTGGAAAAAGCGGCGATGGCTTTGAGGCGCGCAGAAAAATCATCGGGTGTGCGTGGGAGCCATTGCAATTCCGCATAGAGTGGATTCATTGGCTGATTACCGTTCCTTGGATTCGGAAGAATGAGATTGAGCGCATGGCTGAGTGGAGTTGGTCAGGTTTGTTCAGGCGCGAGCTTTGATGAGCTTAACGAGGTCGCCGACATTTTCAAGTTTGCCGATTTCTGAGGTTGCGAATTTAATTTTAAATGCTTTTTCTATGGTTAGGATGAGGCGGATGTGGGAGAGGCTGTCCCATCCGTCGACGTCTTTGGCGGAGAGTTGTGGTGTGACTTGGATGGAATCTTCGTCGAAGACGTCTTCGAAGATTTTTGTAAGTTGAGCGTAGATTTCTGGTTCTTCCATTTGCAAGAAGCCTCCGTGTGACTGTGAAGGTAGGATAGCATTTTGCGGAGGCACCTGCGGTGCGGCCAATCGCGACTTCGTCGCAAAAGCAAATGCAAATGCGACGGAATGAATTCGGGCCCACCCTCGCGCTAAAAACAAGCGCGAGAATGGGGCACCCAAATTATTGATGGATGAAGAAAGAACAACTGCAGATCCTTCGACTGCACTTCGCTACGCTGCGTTGCGCTCAGGATGACACGCTAGCTATAAATTCAGAATGACAAGTTATCTATAAATAAAGCGGAGCCAAGGGAAGATTTGGTGTGCTATTCTGCGCGTGTTGAGGTCGATTCCCCGATGGAAGAGAAAACTTTGAGACATAGTGCGCTGGTGCGTGTGACGCATTGGCTGACGGTGGTTGCGTTTGCCGCGCTGCTGGTGAGCGGCGCGGAGATTGTAATCTCGCATCCGCGATTTTATTGGGGCGAGACGGGCAACGTGAACATGCAGCCGTGGATCAACCTGCATATTCCTTCATCGCGAGAATCGGTGCCGACGGGGTATGGGTACACGATGCCGGATCAGAATGGATGGAGCCGTGCGTTGCATTTTCAGTCGGCGTGGCTGCTGGTGCTGACGGCGCTGGCGTATGGAATTGGGAGCGCGAAGAATGGGCATTTCTGGAGGGATATTTTTCCGGCAAGCGGGAAGCGAAGTTTGCGGGCGATGTGGGATGTGGTGAGGCGATCGCTGAAACGAAAGGCGGCGGATGGCGAGGATACGCACGAGTACAACGCGATGCAGAGAGTCACGTATTCGGTGGTGATTTTTGTCTTGTGTCCGCTGATTATCTGGACGGGGCTGGCGATGTCTCCGGCGTTTACCGGGGCGTTTCCGCTGACGGTGATTGCGCTGGGAGGAAGGCAGACGGCGCGGACGCTGCATTTTCTGGATACGATTTTGCTGGTGGTTTTTTTAGTGGTTCATGTTTGGATGGTTTATCTGGCGGGGTTCAGAAAAAGAGTTTGGGCGATGATTGCGGGCGGTGAGAAAGAGGCGGACGTGACCGCATTGCCGGAGGTGCAGGGATGAGTTTGATTACGCGACGCAGGATGATAACGGGCGGAGTGGCTGCGGTTGCCGGAGTGGGTGGGTTGGCGGTTGCGGCGAGATTGGCGCGGAGGTATGGATTGGTGCCGCCGGATGATGGCGGGATTTATGGGCCAGGCGAGACGATGAATTATGCGGTGCAGAAGGTGCTGACGAGACACACTCCGGCGCGGGAGTTTGCGCGAAGCATGATTTCTGCGGAGCCGTTTGCGAACCCGGTGGCGCCTCCGACGGAGTTGTACAAGAAGTTGTCGCTCAATAATTTTCGAGATTGGCGGCTGAGTGTGGATGGGCTGGTAGCGAGGCCGGGGAGCTTTTCAGTTTCAGATTTGAAGAGCATGGCGAAGAGCAGCCACATTACAGAGACGACGTGCGAAGAAGGATGGTCGTATGTGGCGGAGTGGATTGGAACGCCACTGTACAAGGTGCTGGATGAGGCGGGGATATTGCCGCAGGCGAAGTACGTGGTTTATTTTTCGACGGACCCGGATTGGTGGGACAGCATTGACATGAGCGATGCGCTGCATCCGCAGACGCTGGTGAGTTGGGGAATGAATGATGGTGATTTGCCAGTGAAGTTTGGCGGGCCGCTGAGGATGCGGGTGCCGAAGCAATTGGGGTACAAGAGCGTGAAGTATATTACGCACTTGACGGTGACGGATGATTTGAAGAAGTTTGGGCGTGGTTTGGGATCGCCGGAACCGGAATTTGGGTATGCGTGGTATGCCGGGATTTAACCACCTGCGGTGGGGCTAGCTGCGCCGGTGGCGCAAAGGCAAAGGCGGATCCTTCGATTAGCGCTTTGACACGTGTAACACGCTTGGGTTTCGATCGGAATGGCAAGCGATCAATATTTGACTTACTTAGATTGTTGAATCCCATCTCTCCAATGCGAGAGATGGGGCGCCGGCTTCTGTTTGAGCCAGTTACCTGTTCTGTTTTGTATCGCGGAAAAGCATTTGCAGGATGGCGAGGATGATGGCGGCGATGAAGGCTGGGAGGAAGCTTCTGATGTAGAAGCCGGAGACGAGGCGTGATGCGAGTTCGAGCATCAGCGCGTTGATGACGAGGAGGAAGAGGCCGAAGGTGATGATGCTCAGCGGGAAGGTGACTATCTTGAGGATGAAGCCGAGGGTGGCGTTGAGGAGCCCGATGACGAGGGCGGCGATCAATGCGGGGACGAGTCCGGTGACGTGGAATCCCGGGACGAAGTTCGCAATGAGCATGAGCGCGATGGCGCTGAGGAGCCAGTTGAGGAGAAGACGGAGCATGGGGTGGTCCTTTCAGGGAAAGAGAGTTGATTGCGCTGGCGCTTCAAAGAACACAGATTGCTGTAC
>DAHXOQ010000022.1 GCA_027364815.1 Acidobacteriaceae bacterium
GTTTGATGGCGTGGCGATTGGGTCGGGGTTTGCGGTTTCAAGCGGGCTGGGGTGGTTGATTTTCCTGGCGATTTTACTGCATAAGGCGCCGGAGGGGTTCACGATGGCGAGTGTAATGATGGCCAGTGGGCGCAGCAGGACAGAGGCGTTTTACTCAGCGGTGATACTTGCGGCGGCAACGATTGCCGGAGTGCTGGTGATGGGATTGGCGCCGAGTTTGCTGCCGTATGGGTTGCCGATATCGGCAGGAGTTGCGCTGTATGTTTCGGCGACGGATTTGGTGCCAGAGGTGAACCGTGAGCCGGGAATCAGGATGGCGCTGGTATTCTTTGCGGGCGTGGCGGGATTTTTGCTGTTGCGCGCACTCTTGCCATCAGTTTGATTTAACTGCTGAATATTTGATATGACAATTTGGTCATAAACGCGAGGAAACTGATTCGCTCAGTAAGCGTTTAAATAGCACCTATCTATTTGTAAAGAGAACGAATAAGCGGGCGGTATTGCAGCTTTGATTCCACGGAGATTGCCTTCCAAAATACTGCTTAACGACGGGCTGACATCGTATCATAGTAAGAGATAACAGAGGGGATTGCGGAAGGAATGATCAACAACAAACGAGTGGTCGTGGTGCTTCCTGCCTACAACGCAGAGAAGACACTGAAGGGGACGGTTCGGGAGATTCCTGAGACGGTAGATACGTGCATCCTGGTTGACGACAACAGTACAGATGGAACCGTGGCATTGGCGCATGAACTTGGCTTGCAAGTGCATGTTCACGAGAACAACCGCGGCTACGGTGGCAATCAGAAGACCTGCTATGCCGCTGCGCTCAATGCGGGCGCCGATATTGTGGTGATGCTGCATCCGGATTATCAATATTCGCCACTGTTGGTTGAGCCGATGGCCAGCATGATTGCCTATGGCGTTTACGACATCGTACTGGGGTCCAGGATTCTCGGCGGCGGCGCGATCAAGGGTGGAATGCCGCGCATCAAGTATTTTGCGAACCGCGCATTGACATTTATTCAAAATCTTGCACTGGGAGCGAAGTTGTCGGAGTACCACACGGGCTTCCGCGCTTATAGTCGCGAGATGCTGCTCTCATTGCCGCTCAACGCGAACTCCGAGGACTTTGTTTTTGACAATCAGTTTCTGGCGCAGAGCATTTATCTGGGCGCGCGCATTGGCGAGATTTCCTGCCCAACGAAGTATTTCCCAGAGGCTTCATCGATCAATCTTCGCCGCAGCACCGTCTATGGATTTGGAGTGTTGAAAACCACGATGGATTGCGTGGCTGCGCGGATTGGACTCTACCGTAAGCCTATTTTTGATTTTCCCCCGCTGCAACTGAATGTGCAGACCAAGTCAGTTTCCCAGGTGTTGAAGGAGATTCAATGATCGACCGCTCGAAAGGGCGTTTTCCCTTTCTTCAACTGGGAGGTTTGACGGCAGCAACACTGGCGATTCACGGATATCATCTTGGTGTTGAAGATGGTGAAATTTACGTTCCGGCTGCAAAAAAGCTTCTTGATCCTACACTGTATCCATTCGCAAGCGAGTTTTTCCTTTCGCATGGCCGGATGTCACTGTTCAGTTCGATCCTGGCATGGAGCGCGAGACTGACGCACCTGTCAATGGATTGGACGCTGCTTCTCTGGTATGTGCTGAGCGTCTTTGCGTTGCTGGCATCTTGCTGGTTGCTGGTGACGGTGTGCTTCTCATCGCGGCACGCACGCTGGGGCGCGATGCTGGTGCTCACGTCGGTGCTGGCGATGCCGGCGACGAACACCGGCTTGCTGCTGATTGACCCTTATCTGACGGCGCGCTCGTTCTCAACGCCGCTGACGATCTTTGCATTGGCAACATTTCTGCGACACCGCTATGCGCTTTCAGGCGCAACGATGGTGCTGACGGCTCTGATTCATCCGCAGATGGTGGTCTATGTGCTTTTTCTATGCGGCGTGATCTGGCTGGTGGAGAGACGGCAAATTCCGGTGCGCGGCCAGGGTGCTCCGTTGATGGCTGCGTTTGTGGGGGTTCTGCCTACCGGATTTCGATTTGTACGAGCTACCGGCGCGTATAGAGAGGCGCTGTACTCGAGAGATTATTTTTTCCTTTACAACTGGGAGTGGTACCACTGGCTGGGCATGTTGGCGCCGTTGGCAATCCTGGCATGGTTCTGGAAAGGGAATTTCCGCGGCACATTGCCCGGGTTCAAATTAATGAGCTTCGCGCTGATCCCATGTGGTTTGCTTTCGATCGCCGCTGGAGCGCTGCTTTGCTTGCCCAACTTTGATATGTTTGCGCGGTTGCAACCGTTGCGTACGTTTCACCTGATCACGCTAATTTTTGTATTGTTTTTTGCCGGCATTGTCTGCGAATACGCAGCGAAGAAGCGTCCGTGGG
The DNA here is from genome assembly GCA_027364815.1 of Acidobacteriaceae bacterium. Classification (GTDB taxonomy): domain Bacteria; phylum Acidobacteriota; class Terriglobia; order Terriglobales; family Acidobacteriaceae; genus CAIMNN01. The sequence goes on from DAHXOQ010000022.1 coordinate 2,407, forward strand.
TTATCGCGGCGATCAGCATTCCGCTGGCAGTGGGTATGTATTTTGTAGGTCAGCAAACTTACCCAAACAGCGCGCATATTGAGTGGCCATCCACGACGAGTTCGAACCCATGGGTCAATGCGCTTCTGTGGATCAGAAACAATACGCCGAAGGATGCGGTTTTTGCTGTTGACTCGCGTTATTTCAAGGATGAAATCGGCGATGTGCATGGCTTTCGTGCTGTGTCAGAACGCTCGGCGCTGGCGGATTACATCAAGGATGGCGGTGTTGTGTCGCTTTTTCCGAATCTGGCCGACGAGTGGAAGCAGATGACGAATGCAACATACGGGCTCAACAGCTTCACGTTGGCGAATTTCAAGTATCTAAAAACTGAATATCCTGAAATTACGTGGACGGTGATCCACGGCGCGGCGCCAATGGGAATGGATTGCCCATACCAGCAGAATGGCTTTTCCGTTTGCAGGCTGCCTTCAAAATGAGGGCGGCGTGCAGATTGGGTTGATTACGGTTAGATAAGGTGTCAGGCAGATCGTTTTTCAGCGTTCAAATGCACTATGATTTTAATACTTGATCTCAGATCACTATAACTGAAAGCGGAATGCTTAATCTTTCACAACGGTTGATTTTCGGCAGCGTATTGGTCGCGGGTATCGCGATTGCACTCGCGGTATGGGTGCACCGGTTGCTGTTGTCTGCGGGAAAGATTTCAGCATGGCCACTAGCGCTGGCTTTGGGAGCAGTGGGGATTCTTGCGCTGACATTGCTATTTGTGCTGCGGCCTATTTCTGGATTGGCGCGTGATGCGCGACGGATTGCGCAGGGAGATTTGGACCATCGCATTGAGTGGAGCGGCCGCGATGCGTTGGGAATTCTGGCGACGGAGCTGAACCGGCTGGCGGTGCGTTTGCGTGACCTGCGCAATACGGAAGCGGGACGCAGGCAGATGGAGTTTCAGCTATCGGATGCGGTTTTGCAATCGATCTTTGAGCCGATCATCGTGACCGACGGCAAGGGTCAGGTGCTGAAGCTGAACCAGGCTGCGCTGGAGATACTGGGCGAAGCGGCGGGCGACCGCATGGTGTTGACGAATACGCCGGGCGGGGACAAGATACTGGAATCAATACGGGATGCGGTGAGCCTTCAAAAGCCTGTGGCTTCAGAAGGGGAGGCGGCGATGCTGCCGATGCGCTTTGGATTGAGCCAGAGGAGCTTCCGGTTGCGCACGACGCCAATGCGCGATTCAGAAGGAAGATTATTGGGCGCGGTGACGACGCTAGAAGATGTGACGAGCCTGGAGGAGACGGACCGCTTCAAGACACAATTTATTTCTGTGGCGAGCCGGAAGCTGCGCGATCCGCTGCTGCAGGTGCGACGTGGACTGTACTCGCTGGGGCAGGGTTATGCGGGCGAGTTGAAGCCGCTGCAGGCAGAACTAGTGGCGGAGAGCAGCCTGGAAGCAGAGAAGCTCAACGACACGATGGCTGATCTGATTGAGGTTGCCGAACTGGATAGCGGCAAGCGCGAATTCACAAATGTGAAGATGCGGCCGCTGGACGAGTTGACTGCGGCACGCGATCGTTATGGAGATGAGGCGGTGGCGAAGAAGGTTCGCATTGAAGTGCAAGCGTATGCTGACCTCTCGTTTATTGAGGCGGACCGGAGAGCTCTCAGATCGATTCTGGACAATTTGATTTCGAATGCATTGCGCTACACGCTGCCCGAGGGCGAGATTCTTTTGATGGCAGAAGAGCACAAGGAAGCGATTCGTTTTACGGTCAGCGATACGGGTCGGGGAATAGAGGCAGAGAGGCTGAGCCATATTTTTGACCGCTTCAGCACCTTTTCAGAGCGTGGCAGCGGCATGGGCCTGGCGCTGGTACGCAGGCTGGTTGAGTCGCTGGGCGGGCAGATATCGGTGGAGAGCCGGTTGGGTCATGGAACGACATTTCACTTCACGATTCCAGTTGCGCGCGTGAAAGAGAGCCTGCATCCAGTGGAGGTGGGCTGATGAGCGAGCTGCAGATAGAACGCCAACAGGAGCCGGGTAAGCTGCGTGTTTATCTTGGCGCGGCACCGGGCGTGGGCAAGACTTACCACATGCTCACTGACGCGCATGTGAGCCGCAAGCTGGGCGTAGACCTGGTGATTGGCCTGATTGAATCCCACAAGCGACAGGAAACCGAAGATCAGGTCGGCGATCTTGAGGTGATTCCCGAGCGCGTGATTCCTTACCGCGGTGTGAACCTCAAGGAGATGGATCTGGATGCGATTCTCAAGCGCAAGCCGGATACGGTGCTGGTGGATGAGCTGGCGCATACGAATGTGCCAGGATGCCGGAACCGCAAGCGCTACGAGGATGTGCTGGAGTTGCTGGATGCGGGAATCAACGTTTGGACGGCGGTCAACATTCAGCATCTGGAGACGCTCAATGATTCAGTGAACCGCTCGGCGAACACGGTGATCCGCGAGACGGTTCCAGATAGTTTTTTGAAGCGCGCCGATGAGGTAGTGAACGTTGACGTGACGGTGGACGAGTTGCGTTCGCGTTTGCGGCAGGGAAAAATTTACGCGGCGGAGAAGGTTGAGCAATCGCTGGCGAATTTTTTCCGCAAAGGCAATCTGAATATGCTGCGCGAGTTGAGCCTACGCACGACGGCTGAGCAGGTGGGCTCGCGTGCGGCGGAGTACAGACGCAACCAGGGGCTTGAGCAGGCGCCGATTCCCGAGAAGGTAATGGTCTGCCTTTCAACGCGGCCAGGGAGCGAGAGATTGCTGCGTGTGGGCGCGCGCATTGCGGGAAGATTGGCGACGAACTGGTACGCGGTTTACGTGGCGCAGCCGGATCAGGATCAGGGGCACGGCGACCCGGAGTCGTACCAGCGGCTGCTTGATTATCAGCGCATGGCACGTGATTTGGGTGCGCAAGTGGTGACGCTGAATGAAAAAAATGTTTCCGATGCGCTGATTCGATTTGCGCAACAGGAAAATATTTCTCACGTGGTATTTGGGCAACCAATCCGTTCGCGATGGGATATTTTACTGCGCGGATCAGTATTGAACCGTTTCCTGTCTGAGCTGCGCGATATTACGGTGCAGGTTGTACCGATGAACAAGCCGGTGCGCAAGGCGTGAGTGCACTGCTTGCGCTCTGCGCAAAAGCGAAGTCTGTGATAACTTTGAAGTAGCGGCATTTTCAGAGTGCGAGCTCGTAGCTCAGTTGGTAGAGCAACGCCCTTTTAAGGCGTGGGTCCTGGGTTCGAGTCCCAGCGAGCTCACCACGCGCTCAGCCGCTCCTAAAAAATATTCCCAATACAATCAGGCAGTTGGTTTGTCGGGCGGCGGCATTTTTGCCAGAAACTGCCCGGCAAATCCCTGGCTGTATTCATTCAATAATTGTTCAATGCGGGCAGGCTTATCTGACTTGACGATGAGTCCGGCGTGATGGGCTTTTTTCATGCGGTAGACAATTTCGGGGGCGTTGAAGGCGGAGGTGTCGGGCTCGTCAGAAGTGGCGAGGCAGAGGACGCTGCCGGCGTAATCGACGCGCGCCGGGGGTGGCGTGTACTGCTGGCCGCGCATGTGCGCGATTTCGATTTTTGCCCACTCGCGCCAGAGGTTGACACCGGTAGCGGTCTCGACGAGGTCGGCGATGAAGGCGCCACCGACACGTGCGGCAATCTCGAGGAAATAGTAGCGGCCATCGGCGCGCGCGCGAATGTACTCGGCGTGCGTGATGCCGCCTTTGAGGCCCATGGATGGAGCGAGTTCGGCATTGCTGCGCGTGAGTTCAATCCAGTCTTGCGAGTTGCGGTCGATGGTGCGGGTGGTGAAGACGCCACCCTCGTGCATGGTCTGCATGGGGGGCTTGCCGTATTTGTGTACGACGGAGAAGACGACGCGTCCTTCGCTGATGATGGAGTCGACGTGGTAGATTTCCCCGGGCACAAATTGCTCGAGGATGAAGAGGCTTTGCCGGTCGCCGAGTTCGTCCAGAGCGCGCCAGAGCTGCTCGGGATTTTCGATTTTGCGAATGCCGATGGCGGAGGCCTCAGCACGCGGTTTGAGAAGCCAGGGAGCGGGAACGCGCGCCATGTACTCGCGCAGTTCGTCGTAGTTGATGACGCGCGTGAAATCAGGCACGAGGAAGCCTTCAATACGGGCGCCGGTGCGCATGGCGAGCTTGTCTCGATAGAAAGAAGTAGTGGTGATTCCGATGCCGGGAATGCACATGTGCTCACGAAGAGCGGCTGCGGTTTCAAGGTCGAATTCGTCGAGAGCGATGATGCGGTCGAATTTGCGGCCGCGCGAGATCCATGCGACGGTGTTGCGGATTTGTTCGGTGGTCAAACCAGCGGGCATGGTGGAGAGGCCCTCGAGTGATTCACGCGGCCAATCGGCGGATTCCAGTTTGTCGATGGTCAGCAGAGTGGGCAGAACGCCTTGTTCAGCGCACTGGCGCAGAAAATCCTGACCTTTCTCGTAACTCGCGATGCACAATAACCGTTCGCCCCTGTTTGCCATATAGATACTCCGTGAAAGAGTTGGAGGATTGTCCGAGCAGTGGAATGAACCGGGGGATTACCTACTTCTACGATACTTGCCTGAGCATTAAATCGCCATAAGATTCCAGTTGAGTAAAGGGGATAGACTAAATTGGATAAGGGCGGGATTCTGCCCGGAGCCAGGGATGCTTTCAGCGCAAGCGATAGTCGAGTTGCAGGATGAGCGGTGCCGGTTGTGGCATGAGAGCCCTGTTGTGCAGGAGAGGGCCGAGGGCTGGCTGGCCTGCGTGTCTGAGCAGCACAGGGCGAATTTCGATTTGTGGCACACGGAGGATGAGGCGCGCGTACCTGGTGTGACGGATGCCGAGATTGCGCGCGTGAAACGGCTGGTGGACAAGACGAATCAGCGGCGTAATGATCTGGCCGAAGGGCTTGATGTGCAACTGCTGGAATTTCTTGGGACGAAGGGATTGCCCGCTCAAGATGCGGCACTTCATTCGGAGTCGCCGGGGCTGATGATTGACCGGCTATCGATACTCGCGCTGAAGATTTATCACACGCGTGAGGAGGCAGAACGCCAGGATGCGCCGGCTGGGCATGCGGAACGCAATCTCGAACGTCTAACTATTTTGCTTGAGCAGCGCAGGGATCTGGCCGGTTGCCTGGATGCGCTTTGGGCAGAAACGGTCGCAGGCAAGCGGCGTTTCAAGCTTTATCGCCACCTGAAGATGTATAACGACCCGACTCTGAATCCAGCGGTTTACCGGAGCCAGCGCGTGGCACTTAAAGCTTCCGGGGGTGGGGGCATTGACTCTTAGAGACTTCCTGCGTATAACATACGCGAGAGCAGCGAAAGCATTCTGAGGTCGCTGCAAAGGGTATGGAGCACTCCGGAGTGTGATTGGGAGAGCTTCTGTCAGGCAGTTTAACCGCATCACATTATCATTTTACGAGGCAAGAAACTTGGCGCTCAGCCGCAAGAAAACATCCGCTGTCAGCACAGAAAAGCCCGGAGCGCATGCATTGGCGATGCCGGGTCCAGAGGTGCAACTTTATCAGACAGCTGTTCAATTGATGCAGCAGGGCAAGTATGAGAAGGCCCTCGCTGCTTTTGAAAAGCTGCTTCCCACAGCGCCCGAGGTGCTGCAGGAGCGTTGTCGCATGTATCTTTCTGCTTGCAAGCGGCAAATTGAGCAGAACCAGCGCAACTTTGCGACGCCTGAAGAGCAGTGCGATTATGCGACTTCGCTGGTTAACTCCGGCAACTACGAGGATGCGCGCGAGCAGTTCTTCGCCATCCTTGACGCACACCCAGATGCCGATTATGCATTTTACGGACTCGCAGTTCTTGAAGGCATCACGGGGAATGTTGAAGCCTGCATGGACAATCTGAATCGCGCCATAGAGCTGAATGCCAAGAACCGGCTGCAAGCCCGTTCGGACACTGATTTTCAAGGCGTCGTCGATGATCCGCGATTCACCGAGTTGCTTTATCCGGAGATATCCTGAGCTCTTTGCATGTACGCCCTCCTGAGGATTGAAATTTGAGCCCAGCAGAGATCGAAACTCCCGCCGAAACAAAGCCTGGCAATGAGCTGAAGTCCGCTGGTTCAACCAGTGCAGGGCTCCGTGTCGTTGCGATTGGCGGCGGTACGGGTCTTTCAACGCTGTTGCGCGGACTTCGCCGCTCGGTTCTGCTTCCCGGTCAAACGCTGCCTGAATCCGGCATCAATATCAACGAGCCGGTGATCAGCGATTTGGCTGCAGTAGTGACTGTGACCGACGATGGCGGGTCGAGCGGGCGGTTGCGTCGCGACTTCAATATGCTGCCGCCTGGCGATCTGCGCAACTGCATGGTTGCACTCAGCGAAGAAGAAGATGTGCTGGCGCAGCTTTTTCGCCATCGCTTCAAATCCGGTGACGCGCTGGGCGGGCACAACTTCGGCAATCTTTTTCTAGCGGCATTGACCGAGTTGACTGGAGACTTTGCCCACGCGATTCAGCTGGCATCAAAGATTCTTTCCACGCGGGGCCGCATTTACCCTGTGACCACAGCCAATGCCACACTGGTTGCGCGCATGGATGATGGATCAATCGTCAAAGGCGAGACCAGCATTACTGCGAGCCGGCGCAGGATCGCCGAGTTGATGCTGGATCCACCATACGCAGAAGCAATGCCAGAGACGATAGAGGCGATTGAACGTGCAGACCTGATTTCGATTGGCCCCGGTTCGCTTTATACGTCGATCATCACCAATCTGCTGGTAAAGGAATTGCCCAAGGCGTTGGCACGCGCCAAGGGTACGAGGGTATACGTTTGCAACCTGATGTCGCAGGCCAATGAGAGTCTGGACCTGACTGCGGCACAACATATTGAGAAGATCTATGAGCATACAGGAGCGCCAATCTTTGACTATGCGCTGGTGAATACGGCGCCATTCTCAGCTGAAACGATCGCCCGCTATGCGGCAGAAGGCGCTGGTCCGATAGCCGCTGATGTGGCGCGGATAGAAGCGATGGGAGTTCACTGCATCACGGGGAATTTTGCCAGCGAAGAGAATGTTGTGCGCCATGATGCCATGGTTGTGACCCGGGCGCTGCTTGGCTTGGTAGCAAAATCCGGTACGTAGTTGCATCCTGCGGCCTGAAGCGAATAATTTACTTTCCATTGCAGAAACTCTCCCGTAGAGTAATTTAGGGCACCGGGCGCTGGGCAGAACGCGCTCTTCAAATCACAGGAGGAATTAACTGAATGCGTCGTACACACATTGCGGTTGTATGTTGCAGTTTGCTGTTTACGGTCATCGCCTCGGCTCAGGGCAGAAAACCCGGACTTTGGGAAATGACATCTACGATGAAGATGCAGGGCATGCCGCAAATGCCCCAGATGCCAGCACAGATGGATGGGCACCCAATGCCTCAAATGGGCGGCGGTTCGCCCTTTGGTGGTCCCCGTACAACGCTGGTCTGCGTTACGCAGGCAGAACTGGACAAGTATCACGCGATCATTTCAGCGAATGGGTCGCAACAGAAAGATTGCCAGATTACGAATGTTGTACCCAACGCAAATGGTATGACAGGAGAGATGATCTGCACTGGCAGAATGAGCGGTAAAGGTACCGTTCAATCCAGTTGGACTGACAGCGAGCATGCAAACGGCACGATTCATTTCATAGGCACAGTGCAGGTGGGACCTAACTCGAGGCCGATTGAGTGGACGAATACAATCTCGTCAGTATTCAAGAGCGCAGATTGCGGGAATGTGAAGCCCATCGAACCGCCAGCGAACAAGTAAGATCACAGATCAAACGTCTCAAATCACAACAACATGGTCATGGGGTGGCTAAAACCAGGCACTCCATGACCAATAAATGGCATAAGAATGGCAAAAAGCCAAATTATCCACAATCGTTTAACTAATTGAATCAAATAGATACATTAATTTGTGACAGCCATCACATCCCCACGTATCACGCATCACCGCTCAATGGTTAATGGCGAGATTAATGTGAACCTCGTGATCGGGCCTGCACTTCCCCAGATCAACAAGCGTATGTCAGGTCACAATTCAGGAGGTTATCCAATGTTGGCACTTGAGCCTCGTATATACCCCATCGGAGCTATGCACAATTCAACCCGCAATCACAATTCAGTTTTTGGCCAACCCCGTATAACCGATTGCGCCAGTTGCGCACATCGATCCAGCCGGCTCTTCTGCAATCTGAATGAAGAGGCGCTGGAAGCCTTCGGTGAGATTGGAACACGCGCTTCATTTCCCCGTGGGGCCGTAATCTTCAACGAGGGTGATAACGCAGAGAGCGTAGTCTTGCTCTGTTCAGGACAGGTGAAACTCTCCTGTACTTCGCGTGATGGGAAGACGATGATACTGAAAATTGCCGGTGCGGGAGATGTTCTTGGGCTAGGAGCAGTTGTTGCCGGAGCCGCTTACGAGCTGACGGCGCAGGCAATTGAGCCAGTTCAAATCAACACCATACGGCGCAGGGATTTTTTGGGATTCCTGAACAACTATGGAGAAGCCAGCATGCATGCGGCGCAGGCCCTTGGATCTGAATACAAAACTGCCTTTATGGACGCGCGGCTATTGGCTCTAGCCACATCGGCATCCAGCCGGCTTGCACGTGTGTTGATTGATTGGGCGCGCAATGCATCGTGCGGCAAGGATGAGTTGAAGTTCACCATGGCGCTAACGCATGAGGAGCTTGGGAATATGTCAGGCACTTCGCGAGAGACGGTTACGCGACTTCTGGGCAAGTTCCAGAAAGAAAAGCTCATTGAGATTCACGGGGCAACGATACGGATTCTTGCGCCTGAGAAATTTGAAGAGTTGGCCATTGCATAAGCATGCTTCTCAGGCATGAATCACAAGGATTTTTCAATCGTGATGACAAGTTCAGTGCGTGAACAAAATGTAATGGTGGCAGGTGATGATAGTCACATCCTAACTAAGGGTGGGCTATCTACGTTCTTACAAATGGGAGCATCGTCTCAATCGACCGGTGAGCTTCGGCATATTTTACTTGCTACTGATCTCACTTCCATCTCTGCGCTGGCCGCTCAGTATGCAACGCGGCTGGCGGAGCACTCGGGCGCGCGCTTCAGCGTTCTACATGTTTTTAATCCATTGCGTTTGCCTTCTTCGGACGTAATAGGAGCCCATCCAACGCCGCAGGAGGTTCGCGCACGCGATGCGCAACGCCTGGACGTATTGCTGGACTCCATTCGTGCGCATGTGCCCAATGTTGAGAAGCACCTTCTGGATGGCGAACCGACACCAGCTGTGATTGATTTCGCAACCCGTGAGGTTGTGGACATGATTGTCACAGGAACACATGGTGGCAAATCGTTTGACCGCCTGTTGCTTGGTTCTACCGCCGAGGCAATTGTTCGCAAATCGCCATGTCCGGTGATGACGATCGGTCCAAATGTCAGCATGAGCATGGAAAACGACAAACCATTCAGTCACATTCTCTGTGCGATGGATTTTGGCGAGGCGGCCAAATCCGCAGCGCCGGCTGCCATGCACCTGGCCAGCAAATTTGACGCTGATCTGCGATTTCTGCATGTGTTGCCATCAGGGCTCTACAACGGCCAGCGGCAACCGATGGTGGAGCAACTCTTCCACAATGCGATGCAGCACGTTATTTCCAGCAGCGATGTGCCTGTAAAGGTTGAGTGCGCAGTTGAGTATGGCGCACGCATCAGCGATAAGATATTGGAGGACTCTCTGACCCGGCGCACTGACCTGGTCATTCTTGGAGTCCGCCGCCGTGGAAACCTTGCTTCGCGGTTGCCGGCAGGAATCGCATTTCAGGTGATTGAGGGCGCCAGTTGCCCGGTGCTCACTGTTTCCGATTGACCCCGATTGGATATTGATTGACCTCACCCGCAAAAATGAGCCATTATCGGACTATGAGCTCATTGAATCCTTATGAACGCTTTCTCGATGGCCGCCCTGCTGAAACCATCCTTGCCGACTCGCCGGTAACGCTCAACAATCTTCTTAATCAGATCGGCGCCGAACGCGCCAAGATTCCTGCTGCACCCGGCAAATGGAGTCCGGCGGAGATTCTCTGTCACCTGGCGGATTGCGAGTTGGTCTTTGCCTATCGCTTGCGCCAGACGCTAGCCGAGGATGCGCACGTGATTCAGCCATTTGATCAGGATAAGTGGGCGGCGAATTATTCCGGGATAACGGCCGATGAGGCGTTGGTGCTCTTGACTGCGCTGCGCAAATGGAATCTGAGTTTGATTCACAAGGCGCTTCCCGGTGCAGCGGGGCGTGTGGTCACACATCCGGAACGTGGGGTTATGACCTTTGGCACGATTGTTGAAACCATGGCAGGGCACGATTTAAACCATATCGCGCAGCTCAAGGGTATAGCCGGAGCGTGATCATGCCACTCATCGCTTGCATAGGCACGGCTTAAATGTGCGGGATTAAGACTCAATGAAACTTTACGAAAACGGCCATCAGGGCTTCTGGTGGCTGTTTCTTGTTGCATTCTTTAACTACGTTTTGGAGCCTTGCCGTAAACTAAACTTAATTCGTGTGAAGGAGTTTAAGCGGCAATGAAAAAGATCGGTGTACTCTTCGGAATGGAAAACAGCTTTCCGCCGGCGCTGGTGGAGGCGATCAACGCGCGTGGCATTCCCGGCCTGGAGGCAGAGTTTGTGCACACCGGCGCACTGGCGCTCGACGCAGCTCCGCGCTACTCCGTGATTGTTGACCGCATCTCACACGACATTCCTTTTTACCGCGCGTACTTGAAGCACGCGGTGCTCAATGGAACGCGGCTCATTAATAATCCTTTTTGGTGGTCGGCAGACGACAAGTACTTCAACTATGCGTTGGCGGCGAAGTTGGGCGTTGCGGTACCGGCGACGGTTTTGTTGCCGCACAAGCAGCATCCTGAAGGCACAACGGACCGCTCAATGCGCAACATGGAGTATCCGCTGGACTGGGATGCGGTCTTCAATTATGTCGGCGAACACGGCTTCATGAAGCCCATCGACGGCGGCGGCTGGAGAGATGTTTACCACATCACGAGTCGCAAGGAATTTTTTGAAGCTTACGATCAATCGCGCGATCTTTGCATGGTCTATCAGAAAGCGGTTGAATTCAAGGAGTACTTCCGCTGCTACGTTGTGGGGCAGGAGAAGGTGCACGTCATGCCTTACGATCCGCGCAAGCCGCATGCCGAACGCTATGTGCAATCCTTCGACGATGCGGCAATTGACCCGGCGCTGTTGGCGCGTGTGGAGCGCGACGCGCTCACGCTATGCCGCGCGCTGGGCTACGATTTGAACACAGTTGAGTTTGCTGTTGAAGACGGAATCCCTTATGCAATCGATTTCATGAATCCCGCGCCTGATGCGGATCAGCACTCTGTTGGCCAGGCCAACTTCGAGTGGATCGTGCGTGAAGTTGCGGATCTTGCTATTGCACGCGCTCTCGAAGGCACCAAGCCACTTGAACTTTGCTGGGCGAATTTTCTGAACGCGTGAGAAACTCTTGATAGAGTTGGGCCACAAAAAAAACTTCAATGAGGTCAATCCATGCGGCCATCTTTTACGCTAGGCATCGAAGAAGAGTACCAGACGATCGATCCGGTCACGCGCGATTTGCGTTCGCACATCAACACCGAGATGCTGGCGCAAGGGAAGCTGCGGCTTGAAGAGCGCGTCAAGGCCGAGATGCATACCTCGGTTGTCGAGGTGGGGACACGCATCTGCCGCAACATCGAGGAAGCCCGCGAAGACATCTACGAACTGCGTCGCGAGATGATCAAGCTGGCGGCGGAGCATGGACTTCAACTGGTCGCCGGCGCCACGCATCCCTTCGCCGATTGGCGCACTCAAGAGATTTACCCGGACCCGCGCTATCACCAGGTGGTGAAGGATCTGCAACTCGTCGCGCGCGCGAATCTGATCTTTGGTTTGCATGTGCACGTAGGAATTGAGGATCGCGAGGCGGCGATTCGCATTATGAATTCGATGCGTTATTTTCTTCCGCATATCATGGCGCTGGCGACGAACTCACCATTCTGGTTGGGACTGAACACGGGCTACAAGGGCTATCGCGCCAAGGTCTTTGAGAATTTTCCGCGCACGGGAATTCCAGACGCATTTCAGAGCTACTCCGAATTTGAGAACTACGTCAGCCTGTTGGTGCGCACCAATTGCATCGACAACGCAAAAAAAATCTGGTGGGATATACGGCCGCATCCATTCTTCAATACGGTCGAGGTTCGTGCCTGCGATATTCCGCTGCGCGCTGAAGAGACGGTTGCGATCGCTGCGCTGATTCAGGCGACGGCTGCATATCTCTACAAGCTGCACGAGGCCAACCAGGACTTCCGCCAGTATGCAAGGCCGCTGCTGATGGAGAACAAATTCCGCGCCGTGCGCTATGGGCTCGACGGCAAGCTAATCGACTTTGGCAAGCAGCAAGAGATCCCGCTGCGAGAATTGATTGAAGAGTATCTCGAGCTCGTCGATCCGGTTGTGGATGAGCTTGGAAGCCGAGATGCCATTAATGGTTGCCGTAAAATTCTTGAGACAGGAACCGGCGCTGATCGTCAGCTCAAGGTCTTTGCGGAGTCAGGCGGCGACCTCAAAGCGGTTGTCGATTACATGGCCAAAGAAACCGCAGCAGGGCTGTACTGAAACAATGACGAATCCAGTGCAACGGTGCAAACACAGTATGAAACCAATTGACGCGCGAAACGAAGAGGGACCAACAGCCTGATGCAAAAAGTCGCGCTCATCTATAACCCACATTCAGGCAATCACACGGCACGCAGGCTTGCACAGCTTCAAGAGGTTACGGCCCGCCTGTGTGCAACCGGCATCGACGCGCAGTTACTGGCCACACATGCCGCTGGCCCAGCCGCCGCTCAAGCACTCTATGCGGTTGCGCAGGGCTGTGAGACGATTCTTGCCTGCGGCGGGGATGGCACGGTCAACGAAATCATGCAGGGCCTGGTGGGCACCGATGCTGCGCTGTGCGTACTGCCGCAGGGGACAGCCAACGCACTCGCCGCAGATCTTGGCATTCCTGCAAACCCCATACGCGCGATCGAAATTCTGATTAACGCCAAGCCGACTCGAATCCCCGTAGGCCGCATTACCTACAAATCTCTCGACGGCTCAACTGCTTCGCGCTACTTTACAGTCGCCGCAGGTATCGGCGCAGATGGAAAGTTTTTCTCGACACTCGATTCGCGCCTCAAACGCCGTTATGGATACCTGCTCTATGTCATCGAAGCCTTTCGGCTTTGGGCCACTCACAACTTCCCGATGTTTGCGGCGACGATTCGATATAAAAGCAATGATGCATTGAACCCAGTTGCATCAGAAGAACAAACGCACTTATTCTCGCAACTGCTTGCTGTCCGCATCACTGACTTTGGCGGACTCGTGCATCGGCTTGTCCCCGGCGCCGCGCTGCTCAATCCCGGCCTTAGCATCATCGCCACACGCACGCGCAGCCGGTTCCGCTATTTGCGCTTTATGTTTGCGGTTTTTTTCAGCCGCCACAAATACCAGCAAACCTTTGAACTTTTCAACGCAAATACAGTTGAGTGCGCCGTTATCGACGGCTCAACGCACAAAATTTATGTTGAAGCGGACGGCGAATTGCTGGGAACGTTGCCGGTCAAAATTGAAGTTTGCCCGGATGCGCTTACGCTGCTTGTGCCGCAGAAGAAGAAGTAAAGCGGGCGGCAGATTGACGCTTAAATGAGCACTGACACTTCAATTGAGGCGGAAATCGCACTAAATCGAGATTACAAGCATTGATTTCCACGATAGATATTCCTTATCTCCGACAGAAGCACAGTATTTTCGATAAAATGCAAAGAGTACTTTGAAATTTACCCCCGGAGTTCATTTCCCCGCATGAGCATTTCCACCGCCCAAGACCTGCTTCATTTCAGCTATCCGGCCGAGTTCATTCCCGGCGCACGCTCAGCTGTTTCAACCTGCCTGCGCATTCAGCCAACAGAAAAAGTTACGCTGATCACCGATGAGCTGACGCTGCCGATTGCTGCTGCGCTTGCGGTGGAACTTGAATCGCTCGGTTGCCGCTGGACTCCATTTGTGCTTGAAGAGCTTGCCCCGCGCCCACTTGTGGATATGCCTGCGGCTGTACTCGAAGATATGGAGACGTCAGAGGTTTCGATCTTTGCCGTGACTGTGCAGCAAAATGAATTGCACTCACGGATGCAGATGACCGATGTTGTGAATCGCCGCAAGATGCGTCACGCGCACATGGTCAACATCACGCCGGAGATCATGTGCCAGGGCATGCGCGCGGATTTCAATCTAGTGGATCGCTTGTCGCAGCAGGTTCTGGATCGAGTGCGCCGTGCGCGCAGAATACGCGCGACCACAGCGGCGGGAACCAACATTGTTGCCGAGATGAATCCCGGCTACAAGTGGGTCAAGACCTCGGGAATAATTTCGACAGAGAAGTGGGGCAACCTGCCCGGCGGAGAGTGTTTTACCGCGCCCGGCGAGGTGAACGGGACCTTTGTTGTTGATGGCGTAGTGGGAGACTGGCTCTGCGCGCGTTATGGATTGCTGGCTACCGCGCCACTCACGATAGAGATTGCGGGCAATCGCATCGTGAGCTGCTCTAGCACAAACAAGCAACTGGAAAAAGATTTTTGGGCGTACACGCATACGGATGAGAACTCTGACCGCGTGGGCGAGTTTGCGATTGGAACCAACCTGGGAATCGAGCGTGTGATTGGAAATATTCTGCAGGACGAAAAATTCCCGGGCATTCACATTGCATTTGGCAATCCGTATGGCGAACATACCGGCGCGCAGTGGAGTTCTACGACGCACATAGATGTGGTGGGTTTGGGCTTCAATATATGGCTTGAGTTTGAAACGGGCGAGGAGCAGATCATGCGCGATGGGAATTTCCTGATCGCAGCATAGGTTAGCATTTATTAACAGAAAATTATTGAAATGAAGTCAGTCATGTGTCGATAGAATGAAATAAGGTTACCGCGTGGTTCAAGATTTCTGTGGATTTCTTCAGTACGTCGTGTCGCCCAATTTTGAACGCATGTGGAGTGTTAGTGAGTCCATCCGTCGGTCTAACAAAGAACATTTTTTTACTTGCACTGATTCTTGCAGCCAGTGGTTACATATCTCCGCCTATTGCGCTTATCGGCGGTCTTGTTTATGGGCTCTCCTTCGCACATCCCTTCCATCTTGAAGCGAAAAAGTTATCGAAGCTGTTACTGCAGCTCTCAGTCATTGGACTGGGGTTTGGAATGGACTTGCACCAGGTGATTGAGGCGGGTCGTTCGGGCTTTGTTTACACGGCAGCGAGCATTCTGATCACACTGACGCTTGGCTGGCTTCTGGGCCGATTCCTGAAGATAGGCAAGCGAGTTTCCTATTTGATTTCGGCGGGAACAGCAATCTGCGGCGGTAGCGCAATTGCAGCGATTGCGCCGATTACGATGGCCACTGAGGAAGAGATAGCAGTCTCGCTCGGCACCGTTTTTATGCTGAACTCAGTTGCGCTTTTTGCATTTCCTGCGATAGGAACGGCGTTACGGATGACGCAGACGCAGTTTGGACTTTGGGCGGCGCTGGCCATTCACGACACCAGTTCCGTAGTTGGCGCCTCAACAAAATTTGGAGTGCTTGCGCTGGCAGTTGGCACTACCGTCAAACTCGCCCGCGCGTTGTGGATTGTTCCGCTCTCAGTGGCGACTTCAGTTGCTTATAAAAGCAAAGCGAAGATACAGTGGCCATGGTTTATTTTGTTTTTCTGCCTGGCTGCAGTGGCGAATACGTACCTGCCGGTCTTCCATGACATCTATCCAGCACTCAAGCATCTAGGCGTCATCGGGCTTACGGTTACGCTCTTCCTGATTGGCACGAGCCTCTCAAAGAAGACGCTCAGCGAAGTGGGCGTGCGTCCGTTGTTGCAGGGCGTGATTCTCTGGATCATCGTAGCCAGCGCATCGCTGGCGCTGATCATGAAGGGCTGGATTCATCTGTAATTTCAGCGCACTCAATTTTTCTTTGAGGCGGGTTTCCAGCTTTCGCCGCCATCGCTGCTGATCCACGCAGCGTTAGCCGAGTTCAAAAGCATCACGGCATCTCCGCTGACTTCAGCGCCTTTGCCTGAGTCAGCGGATGCACTCTGCGGCGCAAGCATCAGCATGGTCGCAGTGCCGCTCCATTGCTTGTGAATCTCACGCCAACTTGCACCCTGATCGATGGATGAGTAGAGACGGCCATCCTGATCGAGGGCCAGTTTCCTGCCATTCAGAACCACGCTATCACGCATTATCTGACCACTGGGAAGCGTGGCTGGTCTGGTGATGGCGTAAGTGTTTGCCGATACGCCTTTGGAATTCATTGCAGATCGATCCCAGGAGCCGCCGTTTGCAGATGCGGCTGCGCGGGGCTCGTAATTGGCGGAAAATCCTGAAGATGTTGTTGGCGCAGAATACGCTTCCATCTTTGCCGGCGATGCTTGTGAGGCGGAAGCTTCCTTGATAGAAGCATCGGCTGCGCTGCTTTGTGTGAGATGCATGTCAGCCTGCTGAGAATGCATCTCGGCAGCGTGTGCCTGCTGCATCTGATGGAGGCTCACTGATTCAGAAGAGGTCAATGGATGCTCGCTGCCAATGAGAGCAAGAGGCGGTGCAGAGGCTTTGAACTCTGGCGTCACCGTGTTCATTGCTGCTTCCTTTTGAGGCGCCACAGGTGCGGCGATTGCGTTGGGTGAGGCAGCGCTCATCGGTTCAGGCGCATGTGCCGCTGGCACATTTGCAGGCGGGATTGGAATGTTCTTCGCTAAGTTGCCTACTGCACCCGGAGGAAGTGGCGCAGGAGTGTTCTTCGCTTCAGTCTGGTTTGTTGAGTGCGTGCGTTGATAGATTTGCTGGGTCAATACGCCCACGGTCAACAGGAGGCATGCGGCAACGGTGATGGGCCTCCATGTGAACCAG